>NZ_RZOJ01000109.1:0-15919 GCF_003998845.1 Mesorhizobium sp. M4A.F.Ca.ET.022.05.2.1
ATCACGCTTGGGCAACTGACAAAGCCCAATGCTCATAAAGCCGGATCAGGTCCGGCCGGTGTGTGGCGTAGGTGCAGTATGACGATGTGAGCCGCTACACCGTGCGCGTCTCCCAGTCTGTCCATAGGCTCGGAAGAAGTCGGACCCGGTCAGTTGCAACTCCCTTTCCCAGCACTCCACTGCCCGGTAGAGCGCATGAAAAATCTCCTTTCGGGCGGTTTCTTAAGACGCTCGCCACGCCATGAGGCAGTGGGGGCATCGGTGTGCGTCAGGTGCTTCTGCCCATGCAGGATTCCAGAACATTGATGAAATCGTTTGTTTCGATGAAAGGCATCCACACTTTGGATAGTTGACCACGCGTTTCAAAGATCGTGAACTACATCTCGTCGTTGTGCTCGACGCACTCCCGACAGAGCGCAACCTCATGGGCGCGGCATGCAGGATTAACCGAGCCCAGCCGGTCATGAGTGCGGCCGGCGCTCGGCTGCTCGATTATTTGCGCGATAAGCTCGCGACCATGTCCGCGGAGGTATTCAAACTTAACGCTGCGTCCGGGAGCTCTTGCCCTCCAGTTCGCGACGCTCTCCCGCCCATCCAGTGCTCGTTTATTTCGTCGGATAGTTTGACCCGGCTCTACCGAATCGCCGCTTCAGGATCATTCTTCCCGATTTCGTCACGCTCGTATTTTCTGCCGCGTCCTACACCGATTGGGCGCGAACAAAACTGAGCGCCTTGGAACCCGAACCCGTGCGTCGTGACCGGGAGCATCCGGGGCGAACTCATCCGCTCGGGGGCATCGCATCACCGGACGGCGACAGGCACGGTCGACCGGCATCTCGGCATCGGCTGGGAATTCGTCCATGGTCTGCATTGGCGACGACGCTTCCTGAGGCCACGTAGCCCTTATGCCAAGCTGGGCGCCCGGTTTGCGGCATCCGTGCCTACCCTCTTCGGACCTCGTGGGTTCCAACCGGCGACGAGGCGTGCATAGGCGCCCTCGGCCTGCTCCACCCAGCGGCGCTCTTCTTCCCGGTGGCTCTTTATGTTGTAGGCGTGCGCTCCCTTTTGGCCGCGCACAGCCTTGCTCCCGGCCTTGAGTTCCACATCGCGCAAGCTTCTTGGCATGCAGGGAGGGTCGAGCCTACGCGTAACTCTCGCCCTTCTCAACAGATGACAGATCACGACAGAGAGTTTGCGTGCGGTTGCCACGGCCGCGACATGCTGTCCGCGCCGGGCTCGCACGCCGCAGGGAGAAGGCTCGCAACGGTCCGGGAGCACGAGCGGCCGCCCAGGCCGCCTCGACGAGCATGCCGCGCGCATGACCACGGCCCTGCTTGGTGATCCGCCCATGGTAGGCCGGACCTGGCCGGACTGCTGGACGCTTGGGTTCAACCCGAGATAGGTCACGAGCTTCTGCGGATCGTCGAAGCGCGACACGTCGCCGATCGCCGCCCTTCATCGCCAGCGCGACGGTGATGTCGACGCCGGGAATGGTCATCAGCCGCTTCACGCCTTCATCCTCGAGAGCCGAGCGGACAAGATCGCGTTCGATGACCTGGAGGTCTTCGCCCAATCGGTCGAACTCGCGCAGATGCCCATCGATCGCGAGGCGCTCGTCCTGCGGTACGACCTGCTCGATTACCAGGTCCGACCCTTGGCGCCGCACAGGTCGGCATGCGGGCAGGACGGATCAGGTGGCTATGAAGGATCGACTGGATGACGCTCTTCAATCGAGATCTCTGTCGGACAATCTGATTGCGCCGTGTCACCTGTCGACGCAGAGCCTGCGTCGGCTCGTCCGCAATCCAGACTTCTGGCAAGAAGCCGCTGGCATAGAGCTGCGCAAGAACGTCGGCGTCGATCGTCGTTTTGATCTTGGCATAGGCAACGATAAACACCTGTTTCGGCTTGGCGATCCCCACCTTCTTCACATGCGGCGCAATCACAGCTGCAGCGGACGTCGCGCTGCCGGTGGCCTCGATCACCCCGACATCGTTCGGCGACAGCTTCGCGGCGAACGCCGCCAGCAGATCGCGCCGCATGTCGACGCGGCCGAGTCGCCTGAGCCTGCCCTCCTCCCATGCCACTGCTTCGGCGAAGGCGCGGTGAATATCCAGTCCGATGATAAGCATGCCCGTTCCTCCTTCTTGGCTCGGTCAAAGACGGGAGCTGGCGGGCAACACGACATCTACTGATCCGCGCTCGCAGCGCATCCGGGAAAGTCGCCAGGGGCGGCCATGTAACGAGCTCGGGCTCTCAGCCCACGGTCTATTGACGGCCTGCCTGCACCTTTGTGCTCCCGGTGCCCCACGTCCCGGATGGGCTCACCATAAGGGCGTTCCAAAACAAGAACAGCAGGACGAGAAGACACCACAGATCACATACCGGATAGCGGCAAGGCCAAGCGCTTCGTTCAGATAGGCTTGCGCCAATGGGCTTAGGCCGAGCCTACAACAGCTCTCAAAAACGCTGCCGGACTGCTGCATTGGCTCGCCGATACAATTGGCACAGGCCTCACGGCAGCTTAGGATCAAACCGCCCATCAGTCGCCTCGGACTGGAAAGGTGCACCCTATTAGATTCCACGCCCAGCTAGGTCGGGGCCGCCGAAGACGCTGGTTGATAGCCCGGCGCCATCGGCCCGGCGTTTCAAACTGCCAATCTCTGACCTGCACAGTACGAACGATTGCTCGCTTCGGCAGATCACGCGGCTCATATGTCGGACCTTAACGTCATCCATCATAAACTTTTTGCGACAAAAGATTGCAAGAATGCTAAATTGTTAAAGTCGTTTGTTTCGGTTAAAGGCATCCATCCCATGGATGGCTGATGACATGCGTTTCAAAGGACTTGATCTAAATCTCCTCGTTGTGCTCGACGCACTCCTGACGGAGCGTAATCTCTCGGCGGCGGCACGCAGGATCAACCTGAGTCAGCCCGCCATGAGTGCGGCCGTCGCCCGACTGCGCGATTATTTCCGCGATGAACTGTTTACGATAAGAGGTCGCGAACGATTTCTAACCCCGCGTGCGGCAGCATTTGCCCCCGCAGTTCGCGACGCTCTCCAGCACATCCAGTGCTCGATTATTTCTTCGGATCCGTTTGACCCAGCTCGAGCCGATCGCCTCTTCAGGATCATTCTTTCCGATTTCGTCACGCTCGTGTTTTTCGAAAAGCTTGTGGAGCGTATTTCACGGGAAGCCCCCGCCGTCAGCTTCGAACTGCTGCCTGTCGACGATAGCCCCGATGAGCTTCTCCGGCGCGGTGACGTCGATTTTCTAATTCTACCGGATATGTTCACGTCGAGTGTGCATTCAAGCATTGCGCTGTTTGACGAGAAGCTCGTGTGCGTAGGCTGTCCCACAAACAAGCAGCTGCCACAGCAGCTTACATTCGAGAGATACATGTCGATGAGGCACGTCGCGGTCAGGTTCGGGCGTACGATGAAGCCGTCTATCGAGGAATGGTTTTTGCTTGAGCATGGCCTTAAGAGACGTGTCGAGGTCGCCGTGCAGGGCTTCAGCATGATTCCACCTATGGTGTCCGGCACAGCTCGTATAGCGACCATGCCCTTACGGCTGGTCAGGCATTTCGAAAAAACGTTCCCCCTGCGGGTTATCGAACTTCCGCTGCCATTTCCCACATTCACCGAGACCCTCCAATGGCCGGCCCTCCACAATAGCGATCCGGCAAGCATCTGGATGCGGGAGATAATGATACAGGAGGCATCTCGGATGGCTGCCCCGCTGTGAACCCTCGGAAAATTCAGGCGCACCTATAGTCACTACACCTGTCACCATCTACTTTGACGACAATAGCCCTCGCCGGATAAAGTCGATGCTGGCGGCAAGTGCGCCTGCGAGATCGTCCAGAGAATGGACTTCCTCGATCAGCTCGAACGAGAAAGGTCCCGCGTAGCCGCCATCCAGCAGCGCCTGACTCTGGCTGCCATTGTCGGAACCTGCAAGAAAGCGATCGGGGTAAATCCAGAAGGTCGGGTCGTTTACGCTTGAAATGTGCACCAGGCCGGTAAGCTCGCAGAACAGGCATGTCTCCCCGGCCAGGGTGTGGTGGAACGTGTCGTGCACGAGGCGAAAGACGGACTGGCCATCAACCGCGGCAACGGCCTCGGCCGCTTCCTTCTTTGATCGAAGCGAGCAGGTTCGGAAACCCAGCGGCTCGATGAGACCGATCAGACCCCGCGACTGGAGGATTGGCTTGATCTCGTTTAGAGCGAAACGAAGATTGTCCTGGCGCTCGCTATTGGTGGGCCACGAGCTGCGGTTGGCCGGCACCAACACGAGCGTCTCTGCCCCGCACGCCGTCGCATAATCGGCGAGGTTGCTTGCCTCGGCCTGACGCGTTGGAGTCCAGTCGTTGAACCGCTGCAAGGCGTTGACAGAGATGATCGTGACGCCCGCTTCGGTAGCGGCAAACCGAACGTCCGCAGCCGGAATGCCGCGTGCGACAGGATTGCTGAAATGAGGGTAACGGATTTGGACGTCGGTCAGGCCTTGGTCACGGGCAAGCGCGAAAAGCGCACTGACGTCAAGGCGGGGCGCCGCCATGTGATCGAGTGCAAAGCGGGGCGATACCTGGCGCATTGCTTGACTTTCCTTCCATGAAGCGCGGCTGCCATTTCGGCATCCGGCTTCTTTCAAGACGGAACCACGCCGGTTCACAGATCGGACAGAGACGGCCGAGTCAATCGAGCTTTCCTTTCATCGGTGAAAGGAAAATGGGCGCTCATGATAGAAATCCATCAAGGTCAAATATTTTCCGGAAGATAAATGTCGAACGGCAGAAATGTCTGCCCCGGGCTCTCCGCGACGCCGGCTTTGATGGCCCGCTCCATTGCCATTATCAGCTCCTGGCAAAGTCGGCGCATTGGCGTGCCGACCGCCATCGTCAAGATGTCATCCGCAAGCGCCCCACGTGACTGCGGCGTCATTTCACTCACGATCGCGACGAGATCCTGACCGCTCCCCTCTTCTCGGAGCGCGGAAATTGCTCCCTCTATACCCCCGCCGGCCATATAGAAGCCGACGAGCTCTGGTTCCCGCTGCATAAGATCCAGCAATTTTTCGTAAGTGAGCTGCCGTTCATCAAGGTTCACGAGCGGATCAAGCACCTCGAATTTGGGCGCGTTCTCACGAAAATAGGCACGAAAGGCCGTTTCCCGCGTCGCATGCGCCTGGAAGCGATGGCTTCCGACAAACACCGCCACCTTGCCGGGCCGTTTTGCGGCCTTGGAAAACACCCAAGCGGCAGTCCGTCCGACCTTGCTGTTGTTGAGGCCGATGTAGCCCTCGCGCACGCCATCGGCGAAGTCGGATAACAGCGAAAATACCGGGATACCTTTCGCCTTGAGCTCCTCGACTGATGCTGTGATTTTCGGGTGATCGGCCGCCACCATGGCGATCGCCTGGCAGCGGCTTCCAAGGTCCTTAAGAAGCGGGAGCAGGTCACGCGGCAAATGTGACTGCGCGAACTCGATGATCGGAAGGCCGTGGAAGGATTTAGCCATACTGACCGACTCTTCAATATTGCGAGCGAAATCTTGGTAAAAATCGTGGGCAGGTTTTCTCAAGATGAAGCCCAGCTTGTAGTGCGGCAGGTGCTGCTGCAAGCGCTGTTTGATGAGACCGGCAGCATGATAGCCGATCGCGTGCGCGGCCGCATGGACCCGCTGGGCGGTCTCCTCTCGCACCGGAAGGCGGACGTTCAGAACCCGATCGACTGTTGCTACGCTGACTCCGGCTTCGCGGGCGAGATCGGCAATTGTGACGCGCTTTCCCCTAGCGATTCTGATCGGCCGGTCCTCCGTCATCCGGTGCGATCCCGCGACGGCTTGGGGCGGCAAGCTGAAATAGTTACCACACCCCACGGTTGATAACGCATTCGACGAACAGCGCTCCATGCGGACCCAGATGAGTTTCCGTGAACCGTTCGTTTGCTTAGGGGCTTCATGGTGTTGTATTACTCTCCGCGTTAGTACACTATTTCCAGCGCTCTTTGGAGGCCGGCAATTCGACTGCTGTGAAGGCCGTGACTTACACGTCGCGCTATTGCTTGCTTGCGGGGAGCCCGTTTGATGTAACCCTAACCGCGGAAAGCGGCTTCCATCCGGGACTGGTCCAATTCGCCTTCCCAGCGAGCGACAACGAGCGATGCCACCGCATTACCGACTAAATTCGTCAGCGCGCGGCATTCCGACATGAAGCGGTCCACGCCAAGAATTAGAGCCATTCCGGCAACGGGAACACTCGGCACGACAGACAGAGTAGCGGCCAATGTGATGAAGCCGGCGCCGGTGACGCCTGCCGCACCCTTCGAGGAAAGCATCGCAATTAGCAGCAGGAGGATCTGATCGGCAATTGACAAATCTGTGTTCGTCGCCTGCGCGATGAAGAGGGCGGCGATCGTCATGTAGATATTGGTGCCGTCCAGATTGAATGAGTATCCAGTAGGGATGACGAGACTTACGACCGAACGCGCGGCGCCGGCCTTCTCCATCTTCTCCATGAGCGAGGGCAGCGCGGCCTCCGAGGAGGACGTTGCCAGGACAAGCAGCAGCTCGTCCTTGATGTAGCGGACAAGAGAAAAGATCGAGAAGCCGTTGCAGCGGCAGACCACGCCGAGAACCCCGAACACGAAGAGGAAGGCGGTCAGATAGAACGTCGCGACCAGTATCGCGAGGTTGGCCACCGAACCGATTCCGTATTTGCCGATCGTAAAGGCCATAGCGCCGAAGGCGCCGATGGGTGCAGCCTTCATCAGAATGCCGACGAGCTTAAAAATGGGGGCGGTGAGCGCCTGGAGAAAGGTAACGACCGGCCTGCTCGTCTCTCCGGTCATCGCCAGAGCAATGCCGAACAAGACCGAGAAGAACAAGACTTGCAGGATGTCGCCTTCCGCGAAGGCACTGGCAATCGTTGACGGGATGATGTTCATCAGGAAGCTGGTCACGGACTGCTCGTGAGCCGTGGCCACATAGCCCTTAACGGCTTCGACATCGAGCGAGGCCGGATCGATGTTGAGGCCGGCGCCAGGCTGAACGATATTCGCGACAATCAGCCCGACAACGAGTGCAAGCGTCGAGAAGGTAAGGAAATAAACCATCGCCTTGGCGGCAACTCGGCCGACCTTCTGCAGATCGCTCATGCCGGCAATGCCGGTCGCAATTGTCAGGAAGATGACAGGTGCGATAATCATCTTGATGACTTTGATGAAGGCATCGCCGAGCGGCTTCAGGCTTTGGCCGGTTTCCGGATAGAGGTAGCCAATTGCGGCTCCAAGGACCATGGCGGCAAGTACCTGCACGTAGGTCCGGGCAAAATGGCGCTTGCGGGGCGCTGCGATCGCGCGGGGGACTCTTGGAACCAACATCGTTTCTCTCTCCCTGACCGGATCGGGGTGGGGGCTCCTCCTTCTCCCATGCTGCGCTCCGGTCGAGCGCTGCTGTCATCTCGGAGCAAGCGCCGTGCCAACTGGACGCCTGTCCCGTCCAGCGAGATTGGTGCAGTTGCGCACTGGAACCCTCCACCTTGCCGGAATTCTGCACTCGAGGCTCGCCAAAGATCGCGTCTGAGGAAGTGCTTCATCAGAGAGGGAATTGACCAGGTCGCCTTGCGCCCGTGCCCTTTGATGTTCGCCGCAGATCGACTGCCGGTTGCCTTGGTGACTTTGGTTTGTCAGTTTTGGAACGGAATGCGCGCAAACTGCAGGATATCCTACACGCCCATCAGAGCACGCGGTACAAGCGATTAAGCGTAGGAGCGCATTGAATCTCCGAGGTCAAAAAATCTTGAATAAGGTCCGCGTGCGAAGTGAATCCGCAACTCGTCAAAGTTCTCCACCGTTTGATCAAGCGGTCGCGTTTCCTGGCGCTGCAAGATGGCGTTATCTGATGGCTCAAGCGCTGGAACGCCCAGGAAATCCCAAACCGCTCCCAAGCATTGGGCAGGTTCGTGAAGTAGGCTCTCGTATTCCATTACAAGCAGGTTGGTCGACGTGAAGGAGTCCATAACGCGAGCGTGAAAATCGTCGGCGGCTTTGAAATAAGCCTCACAGTCGGCGATTGACAACCTGACGCTCGGTGGCCGAGCGGTATCGTTGTCCGAGCTGAACTTCAGCCACTGACCGCTTTCCCTGGCCTGCACAAAGGATCGGAGCGATTCCAATACGTTTCGGCGAACAACGAGGATGACCTTGAGTGCTGGCCAACGAGCTAATTCCGCAAAGAATGCTGGACGCTCGCGAAACTGAGGTTCATTGATCTTGCAGCCAAGATGCGTCACATTCTTGTAGTCGCGCATAGGGCAGCGCACATAGGCAAGCTCAAGAAGCTCGCGATCCGTGCCTAGCAGGCGATCCGTGCTGGGCCAATTGGGATCATATTCGTTTAGCAACTCACCGTTACTCAGAACGGTCGGATGCTCGTTTAGCAATTCTTCTAAATAGTGTGTTCCGGTCCTTGGCATAGCAAGGATCACAAAAGGCTCAGGAGTTGGTTCGTTGTGGGTCATTGCATGTGTATCCAACTAAATAATGGCCGCGACGGTCTGGGGACGCGCACAAGAAGCTTGGCTGCTATCGCTTGAACGCTCCGGGTGGGTCCGCGCGCCTCACCACCCAGCCTGTACTCCGAGGTGTGGTCGCGAAGATGGGCGCGTGCCTGCAGCGGCTGGGTGGCGCCCGGCTTCGGCGTTGTTGTACCACTCGCGATTCCTGGCACACGCATGCCTCCGGGCCGCTGGGGGCAGTTTGCAATCCGGCATTGCGGACCTCCTTCTCGTTGATGGGCGTAGGTAAGCGTCAACGCATTAGTCGTCGATGAAACAGTCCAGCCGACAGAAAAAAAGGCAATACAGCGAACATGCAAAGTGCGCCTATATGCAGCCCTACATTGTCGCCCAGGCGGCCGAGCATCACCGGACGGATTAGATCGATAGAATTCGCCAGCGGCGAGAAGGCCGCAATCTGCTGAAACACTCCTGGCAATTGGCCGACTGGAAAAACCGCGCCCGAAAGGAACAGCATGGGTGTGATGACAAGCGTCTGATAGAAAATAAAATAGTGATAACTGGGCGCGAGCGCGATGACGAGCATGGCCAGGCTCGCAAAGGCGAACCCGGTGAGAGCGATGACCGGCAGCACGTAGAGAACCGACGTCCACGCGGCATAACCTAGCGCGGCGGCAACAATCGCAATTGTCGTACCGGCCAGAAAGGCCTTTGTGGCTGCCCAGGTCAATTCACCGAGAACGATGTCGCCGAGGGTAAGTTGTGTGTGCAGGATTGCTTCCCAAGTGCCCTGATCGCGCATTCGACCGAAAACCGCGTAAATTGTTTCGAAGGTTGATGCTGTCATCGCGCTCGTCGCAACCATGCCGGCTGCCAGAAAGGCGATGTAGGATGCACCTTCGATGCGGCCTACCAACAGTCCAAGGCCAGTGCCGAGCCCGAAAAGGTAAATCATCGGATCAGCAAGGGTGCCGAGCATTGAAGCAAATGCCACCTTCTTCCATGCCAGATGATTGCGGCGCCACACCGCGATCCAGTTCCAGGCGTTGGCGGGTAGAGCGGCCGCAAAACGTTCACCCATTGCTCACTTCTCCATCTCACGTCCGGTTAACCTCAAGAAAACGTCCTCCAGACTGGGTGGACGCTCTAGAATACGCAGACCCGCTCGACCGCGAAGCTGGATGCGCACATCCTCCGGCTCAGGCGCATAGCAAAAGAGCGTCTCGCCGCTTACCTCGACACGCTGAACGTACGGTCTGATCAGCGAAATCAGCTCCTGTGGATTGCCGCCGAAGATCTCGATCACGTTGCACCCAATGTACTCGTCGATCAGCGCATGAGGACTGCCCTCGGCGATCTTGCGTCCCCGCTCGAGAACACACAGCCGATCACAAAGCCGCTCAGCCTCTTCCATGAAATGGGTGGTCAAAATGATCGTTTTTCCGCTCGCCAGCAGGAAACGAAGTCGCTCCCAGATCAGATGGCGGGCATGCGGGTCGAGGCCGGTCGTGGGCTCATCCATCACAAGCAACTGGGGGTCGTTGATCAGAGCACGTGCCAGCGTCAGGCGCCGCTTCATCCCGCCGGATAGCAGGCCGACACGTGAATCCGCCTTGCTCTCAAGGCGAGCGAACTCGAGGAGCCGTGGGATGACGGCGTTGATCTCTCTTGTACTCATGCCGAAGTAGCGCCCGAACACCAACAGGTTCTCGCGTACCGTAAATTCCAGGTCGAGATTGTCGAACTGCGGGACCACGCCTATGCCCTTGCGGGCCAAGCGGCTGCGTGCCGGCACTGGTAGACCGAGGACTGTTATATCACCCGCGTCAGGCCGGGTCATACCGAGGAGCATACGCGCAATCGTGCTCTTGCCTGCGCCGTTCGGCCCCAGCAGACCGAAGCACTCTCCCGATGCAACGGTGAAGGACAGCCCGTCCACAACGAGCTTGTTTCCGAATAATTTGGTTACGCCGGTAAGGTCGATTGCTACATTGGACATGCGTCTATCTCAAGCGGAATGAGTCCGATTGGCCACCGGCAGCTTACTTGCGAATTCTGGTTCAGAGCAGGCCACCGCCTTGAGATGGCACCTTTGGAAAGTCGCGGCCGGAGCGACGCGTGTATCGCTTCCGCCAAAGAATAACGTCAAGATGCCACGTGTCGCTTCCAGATAGTTCCCGTTCTGACCATAGGTAACTCGAAAGCTTCACCCCGTGTCGACTGACACAACTTACTCGGTCACTCGGCGCTGCAAGGCCGTCAGACTTCACCAGCTGTGAGCGAAAGATCTGCAGTATGAAGTGACTCCGCAATTCCAGAATTGCCCGCAGCATTTGCTCCGGCAAGCGGCATCGCGCTTGTGATTTCCTTTGTGCTCCTGTTGGGCAGGGGAACACTTTTACGCGACAGCCAATCGCTATTGCTCAATGTACACAGGGCGTAAGCCTTCAAGGGGATCAACAGGAATATCCTGATTAACGCGTGCATTGAATAGCCGATGAATCGAAGCTGCCGAGTGCGGAAAGATAACACCGTAGATCTGATTATGGTCATCGTGACAATAGCCAGCACCGTCCACCAATTTACTGTATGTGAAAATAGTAGCTCACCGAGCGCCGTTACTACCGCGATGCCGAGCAACAATGGGCCGAGATTCTCTCCCATCACATCCAAAGTTAGATAGCGATCCAGGCCACGCAGTAGACCTCGCGCAAGCATCGTGTCCCGGAAGGTGCTTCGTGCCCAGCGGAGTTGTTGGCGCAAATAAGGTCCCATCTTGTCCGGAACGACTGTCGCCGCGACGGCACCTGGAACGTACTCGGTTCGAAAGCCTGCTTTCAGCATGAGGATCGTAAGATGACGGTCTTCACCGAAGTCGCTTGGTTTCCCCCTGAACAGCTGCGTCTCGTATTGATCCAGCAGAGAAAGGAGACAAGACCGGCGGTACATTGCACATGGGCCGCAGCAGCACATGACCGCACCAAAGCGACCTTGCGCCGCGCGCTCCTCATTGCAAGCCAGCCAGTATTCCATATCGATCAATCGGGTCAACCAAGTGTCGCTGCGGTTGTATGCCGTCAGCTGGCCCATGGCCGCTCCGACCATGGAATCCCGCATTTTTACTGCAAGCTTTGTGATGACGTCGGACGCAAGTGTCGTGTCAGAGTCGACGCTGAGCACGAAATCTCCAGATGAGCGGCGGATGGCGGCGATCTGCGCCTTGCGTTTGCCAACATTCTCGCGGAGCAGAATGAAATTGAATCTCGGGTCGCCCTCGTAGGCGTGATGTACCGGGATGACGGCATTACGATTTCCAGAACCGTCGTCAACCAGATAGACCTGAAATGTTCCGGCGTAATCTTGATTTGCAATGGAAGCTAAACACGCCGCGAGTGTGCGCGGGTCCTCATTGTAGCAGGGGATAATGACATCCACGCTCGGCCAACGGTCGGATCCGAACAAGCTTTCCGACGGCGGCGTAACATTTTCCGGTTGGGAGTAGACCGCTTGCATGCCTCTGTAAACAGTCGAGAGCACCGCATAAGACGAAACGGCAACAGTACTGGCTGTGGTGAGAAGGTCCATAGGATCTCTGTTTGTTCAGGGGTGTTGAGGAAGTGATCGGATTACAAATCCGCGGCCGTGCAATTCTGGAATTAGGCGTGACAACGCTGTCACCGTCTGGTCGCGCAGACTGGCTTGATTGCCTGGTTGCAATTCGTCGGGAGCGCACCCGTCGTGCAACAGCACGATTGCGCCCGGCCGGATATCGGCGAGCACTCTGTCGACGATGGCGTCAACGCCGGGGCGAGACCAGTCGCGTGGATCAATGGACCAATGGACGGGCGCCAATGCCGCACCCGCTGATGCAGCGATTACTTCTTCGGTCCAGATGCCATACGGTGCACGAAAGTACCGAACCATGGCCTGCGGGCAAGCCATCCCTATGACTCTGTTTGCCTCAACTATCTGGCAGTCGACTTCGACGGACCCGCATTTGGCCAGGTCCGGATGAGTCATCGTGTGGTTGGCTATACCGTGCCCGTCTGTAATAATTCGGCGAACGAGTTCCGGCTCGTCGGCCGCGTAGGCCCCAACAACGAAGAAGGTCGCCGTCACCTGATGTTGCGCCAGCACATTGAGTATCTGCGGTGTGAAAAATGAATTGGGACCATCGTCAAACGTCAGATAGACGCTGCGCTCTGCAGTGCCATCGGCATTGTCACTCTGCCCTTCGCATATGTAGTCCAGAGGCTTCATAGTTCCGGACCGTTCCGGTCGATCAGGGTACCGGACGGCCACTCGTCCATCGAGCGTCCGATCGGCGAAACCAACACGAGTACGTCTTCCAGGCGCGTGGGCGGCAGGTCGGGATGCACATCTGGACGGGTCGATCGTACGCGAACGCCCGACACAATGTTCGCGAGGCCGGCTCTGCAGAATCTTTCGACATGGTTTCGCAGCGCGTGCCGAACCGTGCCGAAAGCGAATGGAACACCCAACTGATGGAGCACTGGGTACGCCACGCGCATCGAAAAACCGATTCCGAGCCCTTCAAGATCCGGACGAACCGCGTACAGGCCCAATTCAGCGACGATCAAGTCGACCTCGCCAACTTTGATGAAGCGCCGCAGCATGCCGATGTGAGCCGCTACCCCATGCGCGTCGTAGCCGATTGCGCGGAATTCCGGCCTCGCGCCGGCCCAACTGCGGCCGCCTTCGAATGGCTCCGCGTTGAAGGCGCCAGTCCGTCCATAGGTCTTTCGAAAAAAGTCGGAGAGTTCGACATGGTCGGCCAGTTGCAGCTCATTTTCCCAGCACAACTTCCAATCGACATTCGGGCGCATGGAAGACCTCACCTTGGAGCTGTCTGGTTGAGATAAATGTCCAAGCATTGGTTAAATAATTGGCATCGCACCAACGGGGCGTAACTTGTGGAGACCGCCGAAAGACCAAGCCGTAATGCAGATGCGACTGACTTTGTGCGCCCCGCACACCAGATGATGCTCCTCGGATCCAACGCAACCATGGGAACTACCTATCTTTCCAACTTGAAGCGCCTCTATGGGACCTGCAGCAAAAACGGTAAAATCCTTTGTTTAGATGAAAGGTATCCACGCTTTGGATAACTGGGCGAATGCGTTCCATATGGCTGGTCAATTATCGTCGTCACGCTCGAGGCACTTCTGACGAAGCGCAAAGCTCACGCCCGCGGCACGCGCGGCCGTTGCCGGGCCGCGCGATTATCTCCGTAAGAGCCGAGCGGAGCTCAGACACGACGATTGATCAGAATCTGATTCGCGGGTTCAGTATCTCTTTCGTGTATCCAGCTCTGGGCTGTCCTTTGGCGGGAGTTAGGTTCGCCCAGGTTCTGAGCCTGGGGCGTCGGCCCGTTCGCCGCACAGGCTCCTTCGCACATCGTCGAGGCCGAGAAAGAGGGGGCCACACAGCTCCCCCTGTACTTTCCACCACCCGACACCAGCGCTCACCCAGGGCGCCGGCCTTGCTCACCTCAACGGATAGCGCACTCGCGCCGCTTCACGATTAAAAGAATTCTACAAGCAGATGCCTGTTTGATCGTGAGACGTCCGCTGCCAATTCCCGCATCGCAGAGGCAGCCAATAGCGCTCGCTTCACATAGTGGTCCGGCAAGCAGCTAGATACGACAGGTGACCTCAAATGAGGCGTCTTGCATGGCTTCTACACCTGCCTGAATGCCAGAACTGCGTTCGTACCGCCCATGGCGAAGGCGTTGCTCATGGCGACGCGCACCTTGCGCTCGCGCGGCACATTGGGTGTGATGTCGAGGTCGCAAGCGGGATCTGGCTCGCGATAGTTGGCGGTCGGCGGCACGACGTCCTCTTGGATTGCCATCACGCAGGCGATCATTTCAAGCGCGCTCGCTGCGCCGAGGCAATGCGCGTGCGTGGACTTGGTGGAAGAGATGGACATCAAATAAGCGTGGTTTCCAAACACACGCTTGATCGCCGCCGTTTCAGTCTGATCATTGCTTTTGGTACCGGTGCCGTGCGCGTTGAGGTAGTCGACGTCCTCGGCATTCAGCCCGGCATCGGCAAGGCAGGCGCGCATCGCCGACGCTGGCCCCTCGACAGATGGCGCGGCAATGTGGAAGGCATCGGCGGAAAGGCCGACGCCGGCGATCTCGGCAAGAATTGTGGCACCACGCCTCGTGGCATGCTCGTAGCTTTCCAGCACGGCCATGCCCGCACCCTCGCCCAGCACCAGGCCCTTCCTATCGGCGGAGAAGGGCCGGCAGGTATCGGGTGAAAGCACGCGCATTGCTTCCCATGCTTTCAGCACGCCCCATGCGAAGGGTGCGTCGCTGCCTCCGGAAACCATTACGTCGGCCCGGCCCAGCTTGATCTGGTCCACCGCCGAGGCGATCGCATGGTTGGCCGAGGCACATGCGGAGGTCACCCCGAAGACCGGCCCGCGCAAGCCGAGGCTCAAGCTAAGATGGACGGAAGCGGCGCTGGGCATCACCTTTACTCCAGTGAAGAGTTCAGCACGGATTGCGCTACCCAAAAGCAGTGAGCGGTAAGTTTGTTCTGTTGCGTATGAACCGGTAAATCCGACGCCCACTGTCGCGCCGAAGCGATGGGCATTCCCCTCGTCCCAGGAAAGTCCGGCCTGCCGCATGGCTTCGCGCGCTGCAAGCACGGCGAGCAAGCTGAAGCGGTCCATGGAGATGAGATGCCCCCGGTTGATGTCGTGCTGGGGCAGCGCCTTGATCTCAGCGCCGGTCATGCCCTCCAGGTCATGAAGCTCGGAATTGGCGATCGGGCCGATGGCGGAGCGGCCTTCGCGCATCTCTTTCCACATAGAGGCGGCGTCGGTGCCCAGTCCGCACAGGCCGCCCACTCCGGTGATAACGACGCGCCTGTCCATTCAAGCCTCCTTCGCAAGCAAGCCGCGGACGGCTTCCACGACGTCGCCGACATTCTTGAGATTGGACCAGGCATCGGCCGTGTTCATGTCGATCTTGATGCCGTAGGCCTGCTCCACATCCCAGAGGACGTCCGCCAAACCCAGCGAATCAAACCCGAGCGCGTCCAGTTCCGTGGCGATTGTTATCTCGCCGACGAATGACGCAGGCATTCCCTCACCGCTCTCCGACTCGGCGCGTTTCTTGATCAGGGCAATGACGTCCGTTGCGAATTGATCGGCCATTCTGTTTCCTGTCTTTCTTTCCCGCGTTTCGACCTGGACGCGGCTCAGTTCCTGAGGCGCGCCGCGTCGCGAAAGCCATCACGCTTGGGCAACTGACAAAGCCCAATGCTCATAAAGCCGGATCAGGTCCGGCCGGTGTGTGGCGTAGGTGCAGTATGACGATGTGAGCCGCTACACCGTGCGCGTCTCCCAGTCTGTCCATAG
>NZ_RZOJ01000010.1:0-44778 GCF_003998845.1 Mesorhizobium sp. M4A.F.Ca.ET.022.05.2.1
CATCATGCATGTGGCGGCGGCGATTGCGCTGCCAGTTGACATAGCCGACCACGCGCTTGGAGGCGAGTTCGCGATAGGTTACACCGGGAAGCGGCCCCAGATGGACATCGGAAATATGCGCGAGCCTGAACATTGCTCTTTCATAAGCGAGCCGGTGCCTGCTTTCCACTCATGGTTTTGCGTCGAATCGCGGTTCCGCGGATGACGGCGCCGCTCGATCCGGAAGCGGCCATGCGTCAGACCGGCTGGCCGGGTCTCAGGGCAAGGTTGTTCCATCTGTCTTTCCTGCTCAGGCGGCCGATGACGCTCGGCGTGCGCGGACTGGTTCACGACCGCACCGCCAATAGCATCTTCCTGATCCGACACACCTATGTGCCCGGCTGGCAGTTGCCGGGCGGCGGCGTCGAGGTCGGCGAAACACTTCTGGAGGCGCTGGCGCGCGAGCTTGCCGAGGAGGGCAACATCAGCATGACGGCGCCGCCAGAGCTGAAGTCGGTGCATTTCAACCGCCGCTCCAGCAGGCGCGATCATGTCGGTTTCTATCTGATCGAGAATTTCAGCCAGACGACGCGAAAACTGCCCGACCATGAAATCGCCGAGGCCGGCTTCTTCCCGCTTGACCGCTTGCCGGAAGCGACGACGCCTGCAACGCTGCGGCGGATCGCCGAGATTTTCACGAAGGCTGAGATCTCGCCCTACTGGTAAGCCTAGGCAGCTTTCCCAAACCGCGCCCGGTCGTGCGGCGCTGCGTAGTCGATTTCCGGCCCGACCGGCACGATGCCCGTCGGATTGATCATTCTGTGGCTGCCGTAGTAATGCGCCTTGATGTGATGCAGGTTGACCGTGCCCGAAACGCTTGGCACCTGATAGAGGTCGCGCAGATAGTTCGACAGGTTCGGATAGTCGGCGATGCGGCGCAGATTGCACCTGAAGTGCCCGACATAGACCGGGTCGAACCGCACCAGCGTGGTGAACAACCGCCAGTCCGCCTCGGTGATGCGTCGCCTGCGAGATAGCGCTGCTTTGACAGTCGCGTCTCCATCTGGTCGAGCACAGAAAACAACTCTTCGAACGCCTCCTCATAGGCGGCTTGCGTGGTGGCGAAGCCGGCGCGATAGACGCCGTTGTTGATGGCCGGATAGACCACAGCGTTGACGCGATCGATCTCCGCGCGCAGCGCCTCGGGATATAAATCGAGCCCCATGTCTCCCCATTCGTCGAAGGCCGAATTGAGCATGCGAATGATCTCGGAAGATTCGTTGGAGACGATCGTTTCTTCCTTCTTGTCCCACAGCACCGGCACCGTCACCCGGCCCGAATAGGCCGGGTCGGCCTTGCTGTAGATCTGGTGCAGGAAATCGAGGCCGTACAGCGTGTCGCCGGTGGCGCCATCCTGCGGCAGGAAAGTCCAGCCGTGCGCGCCCATCAAATGATGCACCACCGATACCGAAATGACATCTTCCAACTTCTTCAGCACCCGGAAGATCAGTGTCCGGTGCGCCCACGGACACGCCAGCGAGACATAAAGATGGTAGCGGCCGGGCTCGGCCTTGAAGCCGCGCGAACGGCCTTCGGCAGGCGCCCCGTCGCGCGTGATCCAGTCACGCCATTGCGACTGCGCCCGCACGAACCTGCCGCCGCTGTCGGCCGTATCGTACCAGCGATCCTGCCACCTGCCTTCGACCAGCAATCCCATGCAAAACTCCATTGCGCCCTGAGGCCCATGTAGGCGCAGGGTCGCGATCCCGAAGGCCCGATGTGCTGAACAGACCGTCACTCGGCCCAAACGGTCGATGAAATTGTGCGGATTGCAGCGGCCGGAAATTTTTGCTAGCGGGAACTCCGCATGTTTGACTTTGCCACGATCCGGTTCGACCGACGACGAAAGGGCGCCCGCGCTTGATGAAGCGCTGACTGGCGAACGCTGCCGCTTGCAGCAAACCCTTCCTCGCATACCGGAACGCGAAGACCATGAGCCTTGCCGACGTCGAATACCTGCCGGAAACCCCGGCGCATGACTCCGAAATCGAAGCCATCAACGACGAAGCCTTCGGGCCGGGCCGCTTCGTGCTCGCCGCCTACAAGATCCGCGAGGCGGGAGGGCACGAACGTGCAATGTCCTTCGTCGCCGTCGATGGCGATACCGTCATCGCCTCGGTGCGGATGACACGCGTGGCCGCCGGCGCCGGACGCGCCATGATGCTCGGACCGCTCGCTGTGCGCCCCGCCTTCAAGAACCTCGGCATCGGCCGCCGGCTCGTGGCGATTGCGCTCGAAGCCGCCGTCAAGGCCGGCGCGCCGGCGGTGATCCTTGTCGGCGACGAGCCCTATTATGGCCCGCTCGGCTTCAAACGCTTCCCGCGCGGTCAGATTTCCATGCCGCGGCCCGTCGATCTCGACAGGCTGCTTCACCACGAAATCACACCCGGCGCCGTGGCCAAATTCGTGGGCGAGGTCGGCCATGCGGATCAGGCGCGTGTGCCGGACCAAGTTCCGGCAATGGCCTGATCGACGGCTCAATCGGCACGATTGATCCCGGTCAAGCTTCGATTGACCCCGTCTGCCGTTGCGCCGTCGTGACGTCCTTCGTAGCATGACCGGGAAAAACGTGGAGGACGCCGCATGAACCCGAATGGCCAGATTTCGATCGTCACCGGCGGCGGCTCCGGCCTCGGCGAAGCGACGGCTCGCGCGCTTGCCGCCAGGGGTGCGCACGTCGCCATCCTCGATGTCGGCGTCGAGCGCGCGCAAAAGGTGGCAGCCGATATTGGCGGCATCGCCGTCCAGTGTGACGTCAGCAGCAACGCCAGCGGCGTTATCGCCGTCGGCGAGGTGGCGCAGAAGCTTGGCGAGCCGCGCATCCTCGTCAATTGCGCCGGCATCGCCATCGGCATGAAGACGATCGGCAAGGAGGGTCCGCATGCGCTCGACCAGTACCGCAAGGTGATCGAGATCAACCTGATCGGTACCTTCAACATGATCCGCCTTGTCGCCGACCGCGCCGCCAAGCTCGATGCGCTGGAAGGCGGCGAGCGCGGTGTCATCGTCAACACGGCGTCAGTCGCCGCTTATGACGGCCAGATTGGCCAGGCAGCCTATTCGGCCTCCAAGGGCGGCGTGGTCGGCATGACGCTGCCGGTCGCCCGCGACCTTGCTCGCTCAGGCATACGCGTCTGCACCATCGCGCCCGGCATCTTCCGGACGCCGATGATGGCCGGCATGCCGCAGGAGGTGCAGGATTCGCTCGGCGCAGCGGTACCGTTCCCGTCCCGCCTCGGCGAGCCGTCCGAATATGCGGCACTTGCACTCCATATTGTCGAGAACCAGATGCTGAACGGCGAGACCATCCGCCTCGACGGCGCCATCCGCATGGCGCCCAAATAGCCCCGATGGACACCGGCATCCCCGCTGCCGGAAAGGCCGGTCCGCTGGTCGGCCTGACGGTGATCGAGATGGCTGGCCTCGGCCCATTGCCGCTGGTCGGGCTGATGCTGTCGGAAATGGGCGCCGAGGTCTTGCGCATCGAGCGCGCCGGCCCCAGTCAGCCTTTGCTGGACCTGCCGGGCGAATACGATCTCGACCGTCACGGCCGCTCCATCCTGCGTGTCGATCTGAAGCGCGGCGAAGGCGCCGACCTGCTGCTCGGCCTCGCCGAAAGGGCCGACATGCTGATCGAGGGCTATCGCCCTGGCGTCATGGAGCGGCTTGGTCTCGGGCCTGACACGGTGCTGGCGCGCAATCCGGCGCTGATCTACGGCCGCCTGACCGGCTTCGGCCAGGGCGGGCCGCTTTCGGACCGCGCCGGCCACGACATCACCTATCTCGGCTATTCCGGCCTGCTGCACGCCATCGGCAGGCAGGGAAGCCCGCCGGTCCCGCCGCTCAACCTCGTCGCCGACTATGGCGGTGGCGCCATGATGTTGGTTGCTGGCGTGCTCGCTGCTTTGTTCCAGCGCTCGCGTTCCGGCAAGGGCCAGGTGATCGATGCCGCCATGGTTGAAGGCGCTTCCATGCTGGCAACGCCGATACACGCCTTCATGGCGGCCGGCCTCTGGAGCGACGCACGCGGCGAGAACCTGCTCGATTCCGGCGCGCCCTTCTACGATACTTACGAGACGGCGGACGCGCGCCATGTCGCGGTCGGCTGCCTCGAGCCCCGCTTCTTCGCCGAATTCGCCAGGCTGCTCCCGCTCGACCCGCGCTTCGCGCATGGTCAATACGACAGGACGACATGGCCGGCCATGCGCGCCGAAATCGCCGCGCGGATGAAACAAAAGACCCGCAACGACTGGGAAGCGCTTTTCGCCGCAAGCGATGCCTGCGTCGCCCCGGTGTTGTCCTTGCTGGAGGCAAGGGATCATCCGCACAGTCGCGCCCGCGGCGCCTTTGTGCAATCAGGCAATCTCGATCGCCCTGCCCCGGCGCCGCGCTTCTCGCAAACGCCGTCAGCGCTGGCCACCGCGCCGACCGATCGTGATCTTAAGCCGGAGATGGTTCTGGCGCGCTACGGCATGGCTGAAAGCGAGATTGCCGCCCTTGTCAAATCCGGTGTGATCGGATGATAAGCGGAGCAGAAAGATCAGCTTAACGGGGAGCGCTTTTGGTCGATCGGAAAAAAGACGTCATCCGCGAGACCGACGCCGCAGCGGTCAGGCTGGCTAAGACGCTGATCCGCGGCGCCCGTTTCGGCGCCCTGGCTGTGATCGACCCTGAGACCGCAGCGCCGCTGGCGAGCCGGGTCGGCGTCGCCACCGACAGCGACGGCGCTCCGCTGATCCTGGTCTCGATGCTGTCGGCGCACACCGGCGCGCTGCTTGCCGACCCGCGTTGCTCGCTGCTCGTCGGCGAGCCCGGCAAGGGCGATCCGCTGGCGCACCCACGGATAACCCTTGTCTGTCGCGCAAGGCGGCTGGAGCGCGGTTCGGCCGAACATATGCGCGCCGAGCGGCGCTACCTCAACCGCAACCCCAAGGCGAAGCTTTACGTCGGACTCGGCGACTTCTCTATTTTCCGCCTCGAACCGGAACGCGCCAGCCTCAATGGCGGTTTCGGCAAGGCCTACCTGCTCGACCGCGCCGACCTCGTCATCGCCGGACCGATCGTCGAGGAACTGGCCGAAGGCGAGCAATCGGCACTCGACCACATGAATGCCGACCATCTAGACGCGATTGCCGTTTATGCGCGCCATTTCGCCAAGGCCGAGGGAGACGGCTGGGTCGCCACTGGTTTCGATGCCGAAGGCATGGACCTGGCGGCTGGCGATGCCCTATGCCGGGTCTTCTTTCCTGAGCCCCTGAAAGCCGCGCGTGAGTTGCGGCCCGTCCTGGTCGACATGGCAAAGGCCGGCCGCGCAGCCGGCTATTCACAAGAGCGGTAGTTAATTGTCTTGAATCAAAAGCAAGTCTTGAGATTTGGAAGAAATGTTCTACCCTTTGGTGTGTCGCTGATTCAGCAGCGGGCATCCACAGGTGAATTCATGGAATCAGACGCTATTGCCCCCATAGCGCCTGGATGAGCTGAAAAAACATGGGGCATCGATGATCTCGAGCAAGCTAATCGCCAACGCCGAATCGGCAGCCACGTTTCTGACGCTCATGGGCAATGAGAAACGGCTGTTGATCATGAGCTATCTGGTCGACGGTGAAATGTCGGTCGGCGCCATCGCCGAAAAAGTCCAGCTGAGCCAGTCCGCCCTGTCTCAGCATCTGGCGAAGTTGCGGGGGCTTGACCTGGTCGAGACCCGCCGCGACCGGCAGATGATCTACTATTCCTGCAAGTCCGACGCCGCGCGCGAGCTGCTTCGCATGTTGGACGGCATCTTCGGCGACGGCGATCTGTCCCAGATGGCCCATCGGCTGCGGCGCGCCGGGGCTTGACCGGCAGGCCCGATCGCTCCTTACCTCGCTGACGATCGCCAGAGCGTGGCTTGGGTCCAGATGGACCCACGAGCCACGCTCCGGCACTTTGAATCCTCGGCTGGGCAGCGCATGGACCTTATCCGCATCGACGATCCAGGTGACCCGCGCGTCGCCGCCTATCTCGATATCCGCGAGCGCGATCTCGTTGGCCGTCACGGCCGTTTCGTCGCCGAGGGCAAGGTGGTGCTCGACGTGCTCTTCTCGGCCGGCCGCTTTGCCGCCGAATCGGTGCTGGTCCTCGAAAATCGGCTGGCGGGCCTCGACACCACCTTGCGCAAGGCTCCGGCTGACCTTCCGGTTTATATCGCCACCAGCGAGATCATCGACGGGATCGCCGGGTTCCACATGCATCGCGGCATATTGGCGATCGGCAGCAGGGGTCCGGCGCAGTCCGCCGAGGCCTTGCTCGACACCTTGCCCGGCGGCGCGCTTATCGTCGTTCTCGTCGGCATTGCCAACCACGACAATATGGGCGCGATCTTCCGCAACGCCGCCGCCTTCGGCGCCGATGCGGTCTTTATGGACGCGACCTGCTGCGATCCGTTGTACCGAAAAGCCATTCGCGTGTCGGTCGGCGCGGCGCTGAAAGTCCCCTTCGCATCCTTTGACGACACCGCCGCTTTCACCGCCCTGCTCGATCAGTCGGGCTTTGGCCAGTTCGCGCTGTCGCCAAGCGGCGAGACAGATATCCGCGATGCGCAGAGGTCGAAGCGGCTGGCGCTCTATCTCGGCACCGAAGGCGAAGGCCTGCCCGAGGGCTTGCTCTCCCAATTGCGCACGGTGCGGATCGCTATGGCGCAAGGCTTCGACAGCCTCAATGTCGCGGCCGCATCGGCAATCGCGCTGCATCATTTTTCGCGCGGCTGACATCGCCTATGAGAGACGTGGTCGAAGACTGATCTGGTTTCGGAACGATGCGCGTCGTGCCGATCTCACTCGGGGCGGCCTCGATCCTGAAGACCTCCATGTCGTCTGCCAGCGGCACTGGAGCGCCGGTTGCCCTCGATCGCGCATCGCAGGCCATTTCGGTGATACCCCACAGCGACGTCGCGACATCCAACAGCGCAGAAAGCAGCGGATAAAAGAGCCAGAGAGCGAGCAGGAAAATCGCGGCGACCGCACGGAGGATCATGGCATCAGACATGGTGATGCCCGGCCCTGGGTGCAAGCAGGTGGCGGTGCGCGCTACCTTCCGTTCGGCGAATGCGCCTTTTGCAGCGCCCGCACACGATCGGCAAGGCTGGTGACGCGTTCCCCATTCGCCGGTCGGCCTTCACGCGGCGGAGAGGCGAGCGCCTTGGCGATCGGCGAATCCGGTCCATCCAGCTTCATCGTCAGGTTGACGACCTCGGCGGCCAGTTCGTTCATCTGGTCGCGCAAGGCAGCACTTGCGTTGCGTGCATCATTGCCCGCACCGGACTTCGATGTTTCCCGGGCGGCAAGGTCAGTCTTGAGCCGCTTGTTCTCGCGCGCCAGTGTCGTCAGCCGCGCCTCCAGCCGCTCGCGATCGCCATCAAGCCTGGCGATCGCCTTGTCGATGTCGTTGCCGGTAACGTCGACCGTCAACGCCGCGGCAGCAGGCCCTGCGGCCTCGCCCTTCGCCCGCTCGCGATGCCGTAGCAGTTCCTTCTCGCGGCGGTCGAGCTTCTCCTCGCGATCGGCAAGCGTGGCGAGCAGCCGCTCGACCTTCTTGTCCAGTTCGCCGGTTCTTTTCTTTTCCGCCTTCAGGGCCTCGCGCGCGGCCTTGCTTTCGGCCGTCGTCTCCTGGTTGCGCCTGTCCGCTTCCTTGCGCTGGGCGCGCAGCATGGCGATGTCGTTGGCGAGCTTGTCCAGCTCGGATTCGCGTGCCACCAGCTCGATCTGGCGGTTGCTCGAGGCGAAGCTGGCATCGTCGTACATGTGCTCCAGCTTTTCCAGCTCGAGCGCGCGCTTCTCCAGCATGCGCTCCATATGCGCCAGTTTCTCGGACAGTTGGTGCAACTGCTGCTCGCGCTGGTGCAGTTCCCCGGTCCTCGCCTCGAGGTCGGAAAGCGCCTGGTTCTTGTCCTTCCGCTCGACCGCCAACCCCTTAAGCGCCTCGCGGCCGCGGCCGATCTCGACCAACTGCTCGGCGGCTTTTTCCTGCAGGGCCTTGACCATCATCTCCAGCCGTCGCGTCGACATCGCGAACTCGGCCCTGACCTGATCCTTGTCTGCCTGGATTTCGGCCAGCGTCAGCGGCATCGAAGCCTCGAGCCGCCGGCGCGTCAGCGCGACCGCCCGGCGCCAGATGGCCGGAGCGACAAGCAGCGCCAGGAAGCCGGCGCAAAGAAAGCCGAGGGCGAAAAACAGGATCGACTGGACCAAGGTGACTATCCGCTATGGATGGCGGCAACCGCCAAAGCTCGACTTTGCCACCTTGGCATGACGGAAATCCAGCGCCGCGGCAAGAGCATGCCGCGGCAAGACCTGCAACAGGCCGAAGCACTGATGTCGGATTGGCGCGGCCATGAGCTTGTCAGAACGGGTTCCAGGTCGGCCGCTGCGTAAGTTTCAGATAGCCGAGATTGACGCCGAGCCTGGCGCCGACGCCGGTCCGGATCGGAACGAGCAGGACCCTGTTGTTCTGCAGCACGTTGAAGCCGACGCCCGCCACGACATAGGCGGAGCCGGCAACGCCGCCGAACCGGTTATAGAGATTGCCTATGTCGTCGAGGTTGTAGACAAGCATCATGACGCGCGACCCCTCGCCGCCGAAGTCCCAGCCGAGCGAAGGGCCTTGCCAGAACACCTTATGGTCGCCGGCATTCTTGGTGTAGAGGGTGCCCTCGCCATAGGTCAGGCCGCCGATCAGCGCGCCGGACCCTTCCTCGCCGAGCAGGTAACCGTTCGGTAGGCCGTAGGACGCAAAAATCTTCTCGACGACCGTGGCCAGGCCGCCAGAGGTCGCGCCGAAGAACTTGTGGCCGGAATCGACGATCTCCTGAGCGGTATATTCCTGGGCCCGCAGCGCGGAGGTTGAGAAGGCGAGAACGCTGAAGAAGGCAATCGCCATGGAAATGACGCGGAAAAGATTCCGGTCGTAGTATCGGGAAAACATGCTTCCAATCTCCGTCAGGGAGCACTTTCGCCGACGCCTCGCACCCCCTCCGGCTCTTGGCGGCCGCTTGAGGTGACTTTCACGGGCAAACTATGCCGTAATCCTTTTTCAACCATTAAACTCTCACATGAAGATGGCGGTTCGAAGGCCGGGAAGCCCCGCCTCCGGCCACGAGTCGCTGCGCCGGCCCGGCATTTCTGCGCGAAAGCACCATTTTCGCCGCCGACAATTTTGGATTTGTTGCTGCACGCACAGGCGCTGTGTATTCAGAGTGCCCAGGGAGAGCGCGTGATTCGTGTTGGCGGGGCGCAACGACTGATCGCTCGGCCGTGAATACGTGAACTTTAGCAGGGACTTCGCCTATGGCCGAGCTTTTCACCCTTTCCGCACCCGACCTTGCCGCGCTCCTGTGCAGCCGGGTCTGCCACGACATCATCTCGCCGGTCGGCGCGATCAACAACGGCCTTGAATTGCTCGATGAGGGCGGCGCCGACGAAGACGCCATGAAACTGATCCGCCAGAGTGCCAAGAACGCTTCGGCCCGGCTGCAATTTGCCCGCATTGCCTTCGGCGCCGCCGGTTCCGCCGGCATGATGATCGACACCGGCGACGCCGAGGCTGTCGCCATCGCCTTCCTGAAGAACGAGAAGCCGGAGCTGGTGTGGAACGGAACCCGCGCGCTCCTGCCCAAGAACAAGGTCAAGCTGCTGCTCAACCTCATTCTCGTCGCCAACGCCGCCATCCCGCGCGGCGGCAAGCTTGTCGTCACACTCGAGAATCTCGACGCCGAGCCGCGCTTTGCGCTGTCGGCCAGCGGTCCGATGCTGCGCGTGCCGCCGAAATTCCTCGAACTGCATTCCGGTCATAAGCCCGAGGAGCCGATCGACGCCCATTCCGTCCAGCCCTACTACACGCTGCTCCTGGCGCGCGAGGCCAACATGACGATATCGATCCATGCGACAGCCGAGGAAATCGTGCTGTCGGTCGTCTGAGCGCTGTATCCGCCGGCAAGAACAGATAAAGTATTTATTCCAGATAATATTTGTGATGGAGCCTGAAATTCAGGCGAAGCAAGTTTTTCCGGCCAGTCCAGGCTGAGTTCGTGACGCAAAAGCGAACAAGGCGCATCTTTGCAAAAACTTTACCTAACGGCTTTTCCGCTTCTTTACCAGATTGAACTATGGTGGCCACGGTTACCCGCACGTTGCCGGTTCGCCGGAATGGCAAAGAGGACCCGGAAATGAAACGCTGCCTGTTCGTCGACGATTCGAGCGTCATCAGGAAGGTCGCAAAGCGCATCCTCGGTGGCTCCGACTTCACCGTGATCGAAGCGGCCAGCGGGCTTGATGCCATTGAGGTGTGCGCCGCCGACATGCCGGACGTCATCGTTGTCGACGGCGGACTGCCGGACATGCAGGCGGTGGACTTCATTCGCCGGGTGCGCGCAATGGAAAGCGCGGTCAAGCCGCAGATCCTGGTCTCTCTGGTCGAGGTCGATGTCGCATCGATCATGCGGGCAAAGCGGGCCGGCGCCCAGGGCTACCTCTTGAAACCATTCAACCGGCCGCAATTGCTGGAACGATTCCGCGTCCTGAAGATCGCCGCCTGACGGCAGGCCAGGATTGGCCATTCAACACAAAAAACCCGGCTGAAGCCGGGTTTTTTTGTGCTGAAGAGCAATCGAAAGAATGGGTCAGGCGCTGACGCGGATGTCTTCCGGCTCGCGCAGCACGTAGCCGCGGCCCCAAACGGTCTCGATGTAGTTCTGGCCGCCGGAGGCCGCGTCGAGCTTCTTGCGCAGCTTGCAGATGAAGACGTCGATGATCTTCAGTTCCGGCTCGTCCATGCCGCCATAGAGGTGGTTGAGGAACATTTCCTTGGTCAGCGTGGTGCCCTTGCGCAGCGAGAGCAGCTCCAGCATCTGGTATTCCTTGCCGGTCAGGTGGACGCGCTGGCCGCCGACTTCGACGGTCTTGGCGTCGAGGTTGACCACCAGGTCGCCGGTGGTGATGACCGACTGGGCATGGCCCTTGGAACGCCGCACGATGGCGTGAATGCGCGCCACCAACTCGTCCTTGTGGAATGGCTTGGTCATGTAGTCGTCGGCGCCGAAGCCGAGGCCGCGCACCTTGTCCTCGATGCCGGCCATGCCGGACAGGATCAATATAGGCGTCTTCACCTTGGACAGGCGAAGCGTTCTCAAGACTTCATAGCCCGACATGTCCGGCAGATTGAGGTCGAGAAGGATGATGTCGTAGTCGTAGAGCTTTCCGAGATCGACACCCTCTTCGCCGAGATCGGTCGTATAGACATTGAAGCTTTCCGATTTCAGCATCAATTCGATGCTTTGTGCGGTTGCACTGTCATCTTCTATCAGCAGAACACGCATTTCATTCCCCTTT
Organism: Mesorhizobium sp. M4A.F.Ca.ET.022.05.2.1; assembly: GCF_003998845.1. NCBI lineage: Bacteria > Pseudomonadati > Pseudomonadota > Alphaproteobacteria > Hyphomicrobiales > Phyllobacteriaceae > Mesorhizobium > Mesorhizobium sp. M4A.F.Ca.ET.022.05.2.1. Next base: position 11,400 of record NZ_RZOJ01000010.1, read on the forward strand.
TCTGCTGCCGGACCATGTCACGACCCGTCCGGGACCGGAGCAGTGATTGCCTGAACAGAAGGTGCCATCGAATGGTTAACAAAACCTAATTTCGTGCCGAGGACGATACCAGATTTTTTAACCCCTTTCTACACCCTCTTGAATCTAATAACGAATCACAGACCAAAACCGCTAATGCACCACATTAATAAGCCAGCCTAAGTGACTCCAGGGACTCGCTGGTCGGCTTCCCGTCGAAAGCCGGAATTTTTACCCGGCCTTAAGTCCTCGCCCGTATGATTAACAATGCCCGTAAACGAATGGTTACCAACGGCAAAAAACTTTAGGAGTTTGTTTCCCATAGTGGGGGGAAAGCCAGGGGATACGGGCAGCGCTTGGGCCTTTCCGAGCGGATTGGACGATATGTGCGGGTGTGCGTTTCCGGGAGTACCGAATCATGAAGTCACGTGAAAACCTCGTTCGGCTGAAACAGTTTCAGGTGAATGAGAAGCGGCGGCAGCTGCTGCAGCTCGACATGATGATCGCCGAGTTCGAACGCATGGCCGTCGAACTGGAGGTGCAGATCGCCGCCGAGGAGAAGAAGGCCGGCATCACCGACATCAATCATTTTGCCTATCCGACCTTCGCCAAGGCGGCGCGCCTGCGCCGCGACAACCTGAGAAATTCGCAAAGCGACCTCGCCCAGCAGCGAAGCACTGCCGAATCATTACTCGGCGAAGCTGAAGCGGAGCTTTCCAAGGCAGAGATGCTGGAATCACGCGACACCAAGATTCGCGACGCCGAACTCGGCGGCCGCAGCGCAATGATCGGGTAAAGCCGCCGACGAGCGCTATCCGCGCGACGCAAGCCGGCGAACCGCCGGCCAGGAGCCTGGCGGCCGCTCAGTCCAGCGTCGCAAGATCCGCTTGACGGTCCATCGATGCCCGGGTGCGGGCCGCCTTGATGTCGGGCGCGTGCTCTTCCGACCAGGACCGTATCTGATTGAGCAGTCCCGCCAGGTTCCGGCCGAGATCGGTCAGCTCATATTCGACCCTTGGCGGGATCACCGGAAAGATCTCCCGCCGCACCAGCCCGTCGCGCTCGAGCACACGCAGCGTCTGAGTCAGCATTTTCGGCGTGATGCCTTCGAGCTTGCGGGCCAGCTCGCCATTGCGCATCCGCCCGCGGCGCAGCGCGCAGACGGTCAGGTAGACCCATTTGCTGGCCAGCATTTCGAGCACGGTGTGCGAAGGGCACGTCCGCCGGAATGCATCATAGCCGAAGGGGGCGCCGCAATCACTATCCATGAGGTGCCTATATATAGATAAGGTACATACTAGACAAGAGAATATTACTATCCAAATGATAGCGGCACACCAACATCGAGGAGCCTCTCATGCGTGCCGTTACCCAGAATACCGTCGGCGGTCCCGACGTCCTTGTCATCGCCGACCGGCCGGACCCGGCGCCGAAGGCCGGCGAAGTGCTGGTCCGCGTCAGCGCCGCCGGCATCAACCCTGTCGACGGCGCGGTGCGCGGCGGCAACTATCCGCTGCTCGGCGAGCCGCCCTTCATCCTCGGCTGGGACATTTCCGGAACCATCGAGGCGCTTGGCCCCGATGTTACCGGCCTCAAGGTTGGCGATCAGGTGTTCGGCATGCCGCACTTTCCGAAGCAGGCGGCGGCCTACGCCGAACTGGCCGTGGCCCCCGCCGATGAGATTGCGCCAAAGCCCGAAAGCATCGATCACATCCACGCCGCGGCGCTGCCCCTGGCCGGCCTGACAGCCTGGCAAGGCCTGCCTGAGAAAGGGTCAGCGCGTGCTGGTGCACGCGGCGGCCGGCGGCGTCGGCCATTTGGCGGTGCAGATCGCCAAGGCGCACGGCGCCCATGTCATAGCGACCGCCAGTCCGGACAAGCTCGACTTCGTGCGCTCGATCGGCGCCGACGAGGTCGTCGACTACACCGCAGGTGATTTCACCGAAAAGGTCGGCGATGTCGATCTGGTGCTGGACGCAATCGGCGGCGATCATGCCGACCAGTCGCTGAAAGTCGTGCGTGACGGCGGCATGCTGGTGTCGCTGCTTAACGTTCACGACGCCACCAGGGCAACGGCCGGCGCCCGCGGCATCCGCGTCGAGCGCATGTCGGTGGTGCCGGATCGCGACGGTCTCATTGAACTCGGGAAATTGGTCGATGCGAGAAAGCTTGCCGTGCATGTGGCGGAAAGCTTTCCGCTGGCGCGGGCCGGCGACGCCCATGCCTTCCTCGCCGCCAGGCCGATCGGCAAGGTGGTGCTGGCAGTCTGAGCGCGGGACGATCCGACAAAAAACGAAGGGCGCGGTTTACCGCGCCCTTCGTTTAGCCTGAACAGGCCTCAATGCCGGTATTGTTGGATGCGCGTCGTGCGCAGCCCGGCAAGGCCGTATTCGTCGATCGACGCTTGCCAGGACAGGAATTCCTCGGTGGTGAGCTTGTAGCGCTGGCAAGCCTCTTCGAGGCTGAGCAGGCCGCCACGCACCGCGGCCACCACTTCCGCCTTGCGCCGGATAACCCAGCGCCGTGTATTGGTCGGCGGCAGATCGGCAATCGTAAGAGGGCTGCCGTCAGGCCCGATAACATACTTGACTCGCGGTCTAACCAGATCGGTCATCGTACTCTCTACAAAAAACTCAAAGACCCAATCCCCGCCACAGTACCGCCACAGCTTTAAAAATTGCCTAAGCGAACCCTAATGACTAGGTAAGGATCGTGAACGTCGCGTTAGCGTTTTCCTCGGCATTTGAGAGATGCGCCGCCGGGCATTGATTTTGCAGGCAAAAAATCGACCCGTCCGGGAGACGCTGGCGCCACGCGGGTGCTTGACCTATATTCCGGCCATTGGCATTCAGACGCCACGCAGAACGAAAGTACCATGAACAGCCTCGACCTTCCCGGACGCCCCGAAAACACCCGCGTCGTCGTCGCCATGTCGGGCGGCGTCGATTCCTCTGTCGTCGCCGGCATCCTGAAGCGCGAAGGCTATGACGTCGTCGGCGTCACGCTGCAGCTCTATGACCATGGCGCGGCGACACATCGCGCCGGCTCGTGCTGCGCCGGCCAGGACATCGACGATGCCCGCCGTGTCTCCGAGACACTCGGCATCCCGCATTACGTGCTCGACTACGAGGAGCGCTTCCGCAAGGCGGTCATCGATCCCTTCGCCGATTCCTATGTCGCCGGAGAAACGCCGATACCCTGTGTTTCGTGCAACCAGACGGTGAAGTTTGCCGACCTCCTGGCAACCGCGCAGGACCTTGGAGCCGATGCTTTGGCCACCGGCCACTACATCCGCTCCGGCGCCAACGGCGCCCATCGCGCGCTCTACCGCCCGGTCGATGCCGACCGCGACCAGAGCTATTTCCTGTTCGCCACCACGCAGGCGCAGATCGACTATCTGCGCTTTCCGCTGGGTGGCCTGTCGAAGCCGCAGGTTCGCGCCATCGCCGAGGAGATGGGGCTAACGGTCGCCACCAAGCAGGACAGCCAGGACATCTGCTTCGTGCCGCAGGGCAAATATTCCGACATCATCGCCAAGCTGAAGCCGGCCGCCGCCAATCCCGGTGACATCGTCCACATCGACGGCCGCGTGCTCGGCCGCCATGAAGGCATCCTGCGCTATACGATCGGCCAGCGCCGCGGCATCGGCATCGCCTCCGGCGAGCCGCTCTATGTCGTCCATCTGGACGCCGACCGCGCCCGCGTCATCGTCGGCCCGCGCGAGGCGCTGGAGACGCACAAGATCTATCTGCGCAACATGAACTGGCTGGGCGACGGGCCGCTCGCCGACGTGCCGGCCGGCGGGCTGGAGCTGTTCGCCAAGGTCCGCTCGACGCGCCCGCCGCGTCCGGCGGTGCTGCATCACCGCGATGGCGTCACCTCGGTGGAACTGGTCGACGGCGAGTCGGGCATCGCGCCCGGCCAGGCCTGCGTGCTCTATTCCGACGACGGCAACGAGGCGCGCGTGTTCGGCGGCGGCTTCATCGAACGCTCGGAGCGCGGCGCCGAGGCCGAGGCCATGCTGACGCGGCTTGCCGCCCGCCCGGCGCAGATCCCCGCCGAATAGCGCGGCACATCGCCACGATCCTCTGGACGGTTTAGGCCAGGCTCAGGATGAAGATCCGGTGTGGGTGACTGTACCCGCCGTCAGGATGCGCAGCACCCTGATCGCTTCCTCGCCGCTGGTGCGGGGTTCGGCCCGGGTTTCGATGCATTGCATGAAATGCGCGAGTTCGCGCGTCAGCGGCATGCCTTCACCGACCGCCACATAGGACGGCTCGTTGGTAGTGAAGGCCCACTGGCCGCTGTCCTGCCAGACCGCATGGCGATAGACGGCAAGCTTGCGCTCCCAAGGTTCGACATCGTCGAACACCGCCATAGCCTTGGTGCCGACAACCGTCAGCCGCCGCTCGCGATAGGGATTGAGCCGCGATGCGAACAGATGGCTGCGCAGGCCGTTGGGAAAGCGCATGTGCAGATGCGCGAAGTCGCTGAGATTGTCGAGCAGCGCCGCGCCCTCGCCCCTGACCTCGATCGGTTCCGTGCCGGTGATCGCCAGGATCATCGACAGATCGTGCGGCGCGAGGTCCCACAGCGCGTCGTTCTCGGTATGGAACTTGCCGAGGCCGAGGCGATGCGAATGGATGTAGCGCACCTCGCCGAGCTCGCCATTGTCGATCAGGCCCTTGAGCGTCTCGAAGGCGGGGTGGAAGCGCAGGACATGGCCGACCATGAAGACGCGGCCATTATCCTTGGCCGCCTTGACCGAGCGCTCGGCGTCGGCCACCGTCAGCGCGATCGGCTTCTCCACCAGCACGTCCTTGCCACCCTCGACGGCGCGCACCGCCATGTCGGCATGGAACTGCGGCGGCAGCGCCATGATGATGGCGTCGACGTCGTCGCGGGTGAACAATTGCTCCGGTTCGATCGCCAGGCAGTCCTGCTCGCTGGCAAAGCCTTCCGCGCGGGCGCGATTGAGATCCGAAACCGCGTGCAAGGCGCCGAGCGCCTTGAGGGTGCGGATATGGTTGCTGCCCCAGTATCCGCAACCGAGGACTGCAATGCGCGGCTTCATTCGTTCAAACTCTAGAATTTCGTGGCCGAGACATAGCGACGTGCCCGGTCGAACTCAACCCCGGTAGCCCAGATCAGATGCCTGTCCGGCAAAGCTTTTGGGGTTGCGCGAATATGCCGGGCGACTGATCGTATCGAAGCTTGACAGGCTTGCCCTGCCAACCTTATATCCGCGCCGACCTTGGTGAACGCCCCGACATGCCTTGCGGTTTGAGGCAGATTTCGGGCCTTTCACCGCCCTGGCGGGGTAGCTCAGTTGGTTAGAGCACGGGAATCATAATCCTGGGGTCGGGGGTTCAAGTCCCTCTCCCGCTACCATCGCTCCCACCGACAGATGGGCCGGTGCCGATTGTTGAAAGCGGAGAGAACGGTCCTCCGCTACCCCGTTAACAACACCTAGGCTTCCGAAGCCTCTCGCTGCTACCCACCAGTTGCCACGGATCGAGCGCCTCGCAGACGCCACAGGGAACCAATGCTTGGCATAAGGTCGGCACATCAGAATTTTGATCCATAGACGGGCTCCAGCCGCCAACGTTGCGGTTCGGCTCGGATCGCGCCTTGCGACGCTGCAAACACGAGCGGTAGGGGATACAATCACCGGAGCGAATGCGTCCCGGGATGGCTCAAATGTCCTCCGTCGATTCTCTCGCCGCGAGACTATTGTCGGCGACATTGATGTTCGATCGTGCGTCGTTGCTGGCGCTCGAGGCTTTGGCTGCCGAATCCGACCGTCGGGTCCTAAGGCGCGGTGAGGTCCTGGTTCGCGAAGGCGATCCATCGGACAGGTTCTTCGTCGTGCTGTCCGGTCGCTTTACGGTACACAAAGGAGATGAGATTGGCTCGGTCGCCGAGATCGCTCAGGGCGAACTCGTCGGCGAAATTGGTTTCTTTGCAGGGCTGCCCCGTACGGCCACTGTCCTTGCAGCGCGCGATTCGATCGTCCTTGAAATCAGTCGCAATCATTTCGAGAAGGCGGCCGAGGCTCTGCCGAACCTGAGAGAGGCGGTCACAACATCTCTGGCGCGCCGGTTCGCCACCCAATCTCCTATTTTGTCACGTCAGAAACCTGCCAAGATCCGAACGCTTGCCATCATCGCAGCCGGCGGAAGTCGCATCTCACCGGTTTTCATCGGGCACCTACAGCAAGAGCTCGGTGCGCTCACGCGCGCTCAGTTCGTTTCCCGGCATGACGTCCACGCGAAATTCGCGGGTCGTCCGATCGACGACCAGCCGGTCCTTAACTGGTTGAACGAACTGGAGGCGCAAGCTGAATTCGTTGTCTACGTCGCCGATGAAGAACCTAATGAATGGACACGAGTCTGCATTCGCCAGGCCGATACCGTTCTGCTTGTAGCGAACGCGTCCTCCTCGCCTCGCTTGAACACGTCCGAGGAATTGGCGCTATCGGTCCATCCACCATCGACCGGTCGGCTTGTCCTAATTCACGACAATCGCTCGGCTGCGGTCTCCGGCACCTCTGCGTGGCTCGATGAGCGTCCCCATGTCGGCCAGCATCATCATGTTGCGCTGGAGGACGCGTCTGATATCCAGCGCCTGGTCCGATTTATTTCCTGCAAGGCACGCGGCTTCGTGGCGGCGGGGGGTGGGTCCCTGGGCAGCGCCCATCTGGGCGTCTACAAGGCCTTCGTCGAGGCGGGCGCGCGCTTCGACTATCTCGGCGGGACGAGTTCCGGAGCCGCGATGATGGCCGGCTTCGCAAGAGGGTTGGACGCGGAGCAGATCGACCGCGGCACGCACAACGTATTTGTCAAGAGCAGGGCGTTTCGGCGCCCCACCTTGCCGCGTTTCGCGCTTCTGGATCACAAAGCCTTCGATCGAGCCCTTCGGGAGGAATACGGCGACGTTCTGATCGAAGATCTTTGGCTTCCGTTCTTTGCGCTTTCGACCAATCTGAGCAGCCGTCAGCCCCACGTCCACCTTCGTGGGAAACTCTGGCAAGCCGTTCGGGCATCCGGCTCGCTCCCGGGTGTCCTGCCGCCGTTCTTTACGGCTGACGGCGATATGCTGGTGGACGGCGCCATCATGAACAATTTGCCGCTGGAACAGATGAGGGAACTCAAGACCGGCCCCAATGTCATCGTGAGCTTTGGGTCCAGTGGGCCGCAAAAATACCACGTCGATTACGACCGCATCCCCGGAAGATCGGAACTGGCGGTCGCCCTGCTGAACCCTTTCGGCCGTGCCCGCCTGCCGCAGGTTCCGAGCATGCTTCAGGTTATTGCCGCGAGTATGCTGGCACACGGGCCGCAGGACATTGCCGTCGGTGACGAGGATGTCTTGGTCTGTCCGCAGGTTTCGAGCACATTCATGGATTGGAGTCGGCATTCCGAGCTGTTTTCGGACGCCCACGACCGCACGGCGCAATGGATCGAGGAACGTCTCCGCCAGAACGACTCAGGGCTCCGGGCGGTGCTCGGTAACGCACATATTACTTAGCGCATCACCACTAGACTCTCCGCATTCCGTTGCTGCCCTGCATCGCGGTCCCATTGCCGAACTTACCGGCCCGGCGACTGAGCGATCATGTTGCAGTCGGCTGTGCGGTCGGAACGCGTGGTGTAGGCGGCGTGGATCACCTGACCCATGTTCATGGAAATTTCACGCACCAGCTTTAGCCGGACCGCGGTGGCGAACATGGTGGCCTCGGTGACGCCGATCGCAAATGCGTCTGGTCCGCCAATGACGCAGCGTTCGAAATAGGATTGCAGGTAGGAACGGTCGTAGATCGCAAACCCGCCGGCCCAGCCAATGCGGGGCAGTGCGATCGGCAGCCCGTTGATCGTCACGCCTTCCGCCAGAAGGACCTGCCGGACGGGATCAAGCGGCGCTCCGGCATTGTTGGGTCCATCGCCGGATACGTCAACAACCCTGCGCGGGCTGCGCAAGCCACTCTTCGCGAACAGATCACGCGCCGCCCACAATGCGCCGGAGATCGACGTTCCGCGACCTTCGGTCAACGGCAGCGCCGCGAGCCTGTCTGCCAAGATCAGAGCGTCCTCGCGGCCTTCAACAATTGTCCACGGCATGATGACTGTTTGCTGGTGTGGCCCTGCCCACTCCAGATAAAGCACTGCAATTCTGCCCCGCTCTCCCGACTTGATGGCCGTCGCGATGTCCGCGTGGCGGAAGGCACTGACGTAGCCGTCGCGTTGCACTCGTTGCTCAACGTTGCTCATCGAGGGCGAAACGTCCACGGCCAGGATCAATTGCAGATCGACTTCGGCCAGGTGGTCAGCGGGACGGTCGGTCGCGTGAGCCTGCGACGCCATCGCGAAGAGCAGCAGGCAGACGGCCGTGAGCCGCAGCACCGGTCTTGCACCCGCACATCGAGCAATCCGCACCAGGTCGTCCATGGCGAGCCTCTCGCTGACATGCAATTGTCGGTCCGAGGCGTCCCGCGCGTCACGAACAGCTTCCGATCATTCGCCGAAATCTGCGCTCCGCGCCCGTCCGGATGGTGATGACGCTTCGCAGTCCGTGCTAATATCGAAGCATTGGACTGCGGCTTCGTGCGTGAGGAAACCGGCTTGGATAGCTCGCCGCCCACGACGTTCGTACTCAACGGCATTACCGCCGACGTGAGCAGCGAGACCTTGCGCGACAAGTCCAACAGGACGATCGCGCTTCGCCAGCAGACCTTTGCGGTGCTTCGTCACCTTCTGGCGAACGCGGATCGCGTGGTCACCAAGGACGACCTGATGAGGGCGGTCTGGAACGGGATAGCCGTCACCGACGACAGCCTGGTGCAATGCATTCACGAGATCCGTGCGGCGCTCAACGACAGCCGGCAGACCGTCGTGCAGACAGTGCCGAGGCGCGGCTACAGGCTGGTCCTTCCCGCAAATGCCGGACCGAGGATGGCGACCATCCTGGCAGCCGAATTGGCCTCCGAGAGCCGGCCGACAGGCAAGCGGATTTCTGCCGCATCTCTCCGAGAGTACCGGCAGATCATCGATCGGCTGCTGGTCCAACATGCGGGTCGCGCGTTCTGGAACGGCGAAGGGAGTCTGGTCGCCGAGTTTGCCGGCCCTGTCGAGGCGATGCGGTGTGCGAGCGAGATCCAGCATGAGGTCGACAGGCGGGACTGCGAAGTTCCCGAGACAAAGCGCCTGCGCTTCCGCATCGGCGTTCACCTGGGCTATGTCGTCGCCGAGGGCGACCACCTCGCGGGCGAGGCCGCCGAGGTCGCCGCGCATCTGCAAATTCTGTCACGACCGGGTGGGATTTGCGTCACCGAAGCGGTCCACGCCCAGGCGCAAGACCGACTCTCGCTGGAATTCGTCGATCTCGGCGAGCACAAGCTGAAGAGCGTCGCGCGCGCCTTGCACATCTACCGCGTACCCCTTGCTTCGGAGGAACCGGTCAAGTCGCCATTTCGCGGCCTCGATGCCTTCGAATTCGAAGATGCCAACCTGTTCTTCGGCCGGGCGCGGGCGATTGCTGCCTGCACCGCAAGATTGGAGCAGCAGGCAGCCAGCGGCACGGCATTCCTGCTCATCTACGGGATGAGCGGTTGCGGCAAATCTTCCCTCCTGCGCGCCGGGCTGATGGCGTCATTGACGCGGCCTGGAGCCGTGGCGGGCATATCCCTGTGGCGCCGCTGCCTGATCCGCCTCTCCGAAGGACCGGATGCGTTCGCTGTGCTGGCTGCGGCACTGCTTGGCGAAGCTGCTGTGCCGGAACTGTCCCGCGAAGTAACAGCCGCGGAGCTGGCGCTGCTCTGCAGGAACGCGCCGGACCGGGCGCTGGCGAAGATCCGGCAGGCACTTGGCAAGGCCGCCGGATCGGCCCGCTCGCAGATCAGATTGCTGGTTGCCATCGATCAGCTCGAGGAGCTTTTCACCACGCAGAAGCAGCCGGCGACGCGCGAGGCCCTTGTGCGGCTCATGGCGGTGCTGGCCGCGAGCGGACTGGTCTGCGTGATCGCGGCGATCCGTTCGGACTTCTTTCACCGCTGCGGCGAGGTGCCGGGGTTCTCGGCGCTCAAGGACGGTCTCGCCAGCTACGAACTCCTGCCGCCGACCGGCCCGGAGATCGCGCAGATCATCCGCGAGCCCGCTGGCGTTGCCGGGCTCCGCTTCGAGCAGAATGCCGAGCTGGGGCGGCTCGATGATGTGCTGCAGGAGGCAGCCGCTGCCGATCCCGGATCATTGCCGCTTCTCGAGTTTGTGCTCGACGCGTTGTACGAGGCCGGTCGCGAGCGCCGGGTCCTCACCTTTGCGCATTATCGCGCGCTCGGCGGGCTCGAAGGCGCAATCGCGCGCCGCGCCGATGAAGTCGTAGACCTGCTGGCGCCCAACATCCAGGAGGCCTTGCCCGCGGTGCTGGGCGCCCTCACCACGGCAAATCCGGGCGATGAAACGGTGACGGCACGTCCTGCCCTGCTCACCGAAGTTGCAGGCACTCCCGCGCGATCGGCCCTGGTCAGGGCCCTGATCGACGCCCGGCTCCTCGTCAGCGATGAGGACGCCGCAGGCCATGTCGTCGTCCGCGTAGCACATGAAGCACTGTTGAGCCGTTGGCCGCGCGCCGGTGACATTGTGAACGCAAACCGGAACTTCCTCGAGACACGCGACCGCCTCAGGGCCGACGCTCACCGTTGGCAGCTGGAGAACAGGAATCGAGAGCTTCTACTTCCGTCCGGCAAACGTCTCGCGGAGGGCGAAGAGTTGATGCTGTCAAGACGCGAGGAGGTCGACGATGCCGTCCTCGAATACATCGAGGCGTCCTTGCGTGCCCATCGGCAGAAAGAGGAGAAGGATCGGCACGCGGAGCTGGCGCTGATCGAGGCCGCCGAAGAGGCAAAACGCGAGCGCCTGGAGCGCGTGGCCGAGCGCCGGAGCCTCGCGGCTGTCGCAGCAAACCGGCTCGCCCGACGGACGCGCAATGCCGCGATCGTGGCCATCGCGCTCGCTCTCATGGCGGGCGCAGGCGCGCTGGTCGCCTTCAAAGCGCGGGAGGAGGCAAGGGGCCAACGCGATCAGGCGCTGCGCAATCAGTCTCTTTCGCTCTCGTTTCTTTCGGAGCAGTCCGCGTCGAGAGGCAACACCGAGGCTGCGATCCTGTTGGCGCTCGAAGCACTGTCCTCGAAAGACCCGCCCAAGCGGCCCTATCTCTTTGAGGCTGAGACAGCCCTCTACAAGGCTCTGCTGGCGCACCGACAGATCAAAATCTTCCGGCATGGGGCCGGCGTGACGGATGCGGCATTCAATCCGGCCGGCGATCGCATCGTCACCGCATCCCACGACAAGACTGCGGCCGTCTGGGACATCTCCAGCGGCGCCGAAACCGCAGTTCTAAAAGGACATGAAGAGGCCCTGGAGAGGGCTGAATTCAGCCCGGATGGGAGCCGTATCCTGACGGCCGCGAGGGATGGCACTGCACGCCTTTGGGAGGCCACATCGGGAGAACAGCTCTTCATCCTGCGGCCTGTAAGCAACTATCCGACGGCAATCTTCAGCCCGGATGGCACCCGGGTGCTGACGGCGGGGGAGAACAGCGATGCAACGCTCTGGGATGCTCGGACCGGAAAGAAAGTCCTAGGTGTAAGGAGCGACGCATATACGCGTGCTGCTTTCAGTTCAGACGGCCGCAGCTTCGCGACGGCAGGCAGGCATTTTGTTTCGATCTGGAATAGTGCAGACGGCGCGCTGACGCGGTCAATCCGAGTGACCTCCTGGCCCTACAGCCTGGCGTTCAGCCCGGACGGAAGCCGGATGCTGGCCGGCCCGTGGGGTTGGCATTCACACCGCGACACTTCCAGCCTTTTCGATGTGTCGAAAGGAACGGAGATCGCAAAGTTGGCCGGCAGCAAGAGCGACACGCAATTGAACGGCGTGATTTTCAGTCACGGGGGTCAGCGAATCGCCACTGTATCCCTCGATGGCACTGCCCGGATTTGGGATGGAGTGTTGGGAACGCTGGATGATGTGCTCGGCCAGGAGGTTTCGGGATTGAAGGCAGACATCGACACGGATGAACGTGATGTGGAGATGAACGGTGCTTTCACCCCGGACGACCGCTTCCTGGCGACCGCCTCGGTCAATGGGCCGATCCGCATCTGGGACGTTGAACGCGCCTCGTTGGTGACGACGATCGCCGGCCATGAATCTTTGGTCGAGCATCTGGAATTCAGCCCGGTCGACGGCAACATTCTTCTCACTGCTTCACATGATGGCACTGCTCGGCTGTGGGATGTCGACGGCGCGCTGACGACCGCGCTCTCGCATGAATACCGGCCGACTTTCGCGGTCTTCAGTCCCGACAATGTCCACCTGCTGACCGGCGGCGGCGACAGCGCGGCGCACCTCTGGGATGTCGTGAGCGGGCGCGAGACAATCCGGTTCGATACACATGAGATCATTCAAAACGCGACGTTCAGTCCCGATGGACAGCAGGTCGCGACGGCATCTCTTGGGGGGCAGGTCCGTATTTGGGATGTCGCCACGGGTTCGGAGACCGTCCAGTTCCGATCACATGGCGGCTTGGTCCAGATCCAGTTTGGTCGCGATGGCAAATCGCTTCTTGTCGCATCGATCAACGGCACCGCGCAGCAGTGGGACGCTGCGAACGGCACCGAGCTGGCCGTCATCAATACAAGCAGCAATCTGCCCCAGGCCATTCTTAGCCCCGACGGAAATCTGATCCTCTCGGCCAGGGAAGACAATGCGGGCCACCTGCTGACGACGGGCGGAGCCGAGCTCAGGGTTCTTGTGGGGCATCAGGATCGCATCACGGCAGCGGCCTTCAGCCCGGACGGTCAACTCGTCGCCACAGGCTCGCTCGACCACACGGCTCGCATTTGGTCGACCACGGACGGAGCAAACGTCGGAACGCTAGTGGGACACACCGGCGCGCTAACGGTCCTCGCCTTCAGCCCCGACGGTCAGTCGCTGCTGACCGGCTCGCGCGATGGAACCGTCCGCATCTGGAGCGTCGCTGGCGGACTGGAAAGTGCCGTTCTAAGGGGCCACGACGGCGCCGTCGACAGCGCCCAGTTCAGTCCTAACGGCTTGTATGTCGTGACCGCGTCCTCCAAAGATCGCACGGTGCGGCTATGGGCGACGCAATCGGGGCGCCAGATTGCCGTCCTTGGCAGCCACGACGAAGCAACCGTTCTACTGGGCTTTACACGCGCAGCTTTCAGTTCCGACGGCGCCCGCGTCGCAATTGTTGCCGGCGAAAAAAGTGTCCGTATCGTTCGTGTCTTCCAGGCGCCCAAGGACCTCATCGACTTCGCCCGGCGCATCGTGCCTCGCGAACTCACCGCTTGCGAGCGGCGAAGCTTCTTCCTGCCTGCGGACCCTGCAACCGGCACCTGTCCGGGCTGACGCCGGCGACCGGTCGGATGTTGTCGCTTGAGTCGGGAGAGTAGCTGCCTACAGATTGCCGATGCAGAGATATTTGATTTCCAGATAGTCGTCTGCGCCGTGGCGGGAGCCCTCGCGGCCGAGGCCGGACTGCTTGATGCCGCCGAAGGGCGCCGCTTCGCTGGAGATCAGGCCGGTGTTGATCCCGACCATGCCGTATTCCAGCGCCTCGGCTACCCGCCAGACCTTCTTCAGGTCGCCGGCGAAGAAATACGCCGCGAGTCCGAATTCGGTGTCGTTCGCCTGCGCGATCACATCCTCGACCGTGTCGAAGCGGAAAAGCGGCGCGACCGGGCCGAACGTCTCCTCGCGCGCCACCTGCATGCCGCTTGTGACACCCGTCAGCACTGTCGGCGAGAAGAACGTGCCGGCGCCTTTGATGCGCTTGCCGCCGGTCAGCACCTTGGCGCCCTTCGATACCGCGTCCTCGACATGGCTCTCGACCTTCGCCAGGCCCTTGTCGTCGATCAGCGGGCCGACCATCACGCCTGCCTCGAAGCCGTCGCCGACCGGCATCTCTGCCACCTTAGCCGCGAGCCTGGCGGCGAAGGCGTCATAGACGCCGGACTGGACGTAGAGGCGGTTGGCGCAGACGCAGGTCTGGCCGGCATTGCGGTACTTGGAGGCGAGCGCGCCTTCGACCGCGGCGTCGAGATCGGCATCGTCGAAGACGATGAACGGCGCATTGCCGCCGAGCTCGAGGCTGACCTTCTTGATCTGGTCAGCGCACTGGCGCATCAGGATGCGGCCGACCTCGGTCGAGCCGGTGAAGCTGATCTTGCGCACCTTGTCGTTGCCGCACAGTTCCTTGCCGATGGCCGGACCATCTTCCCCGACGATGACGTTGAAGACGCCGGCAGGCACGCCGGCCTGCTCGGCGAGGACGGCCAGCGCCAGCGCCGAAAGCGGCGTCTGTTCGGCCGGCTTGGAGACGACCGTGCAGCCGACGGCGAGCGCAGGCGCGACCTTGCGCGCGATCATCGCGGCGGGGAAATTCCATGGCGTGATCGTGCCGACGACGCCGACAGGCTGCTTGATGACGATCATGCGCTTGTCGTTCGACGGTGCCGGGATCGTCTCGCCGTAGACGCGCTTGGCTTCCTCCGCGTACCACTCGACATAGGCTGCGGCGTAGAGGATCTCGCCGCGGGCCTCGGCGAAGGGCTTGCCCATCTCGGCGGTCAGGATGGCCGCCAGCTCGTCGGCGTTGGCGACCATCAGCTCGTGCCACTTGCGCAGGATCGCGGCGCGCTCCTTGGCCGGGCGCGCCGCCCAGGCCGGCTGCGCGGCATGGGCGGCGGCGATGGCGTCCCGCGTCTCGGCGGCACCCATATCGGACAGCGACGCCAGCACCTCGCCGGTTGCCGGGTTCAGCACGTCGAAGGTCCGGGTCGCGTCGCCCGCGGTCCAGACGCCGTCGATGTAGCCGGTGTCGCGCAGGAAGCGCGACGAGAAGGAAACATGCTTGGTCAACGCGGTCGTGAAGGCCATGTCATTTGCTCCGGAAAATGGACGGGGCTCCGGCTAGTTGCCGGCGCTTGCTTCGAGGATCGCGCTCTCCAGAATGTCGAGCGCCTCGCCGAAGACGCTGTCCTGGATGGTGATCGGGGCGAGGAAGCGGATGACGTTGCCATGCACGCCGCAGGTCAGCAGGATCAGGCCCTTATCGAGCGCGATCAGCCGCACCTTGTTGGCGAACTCGGCGCTCGGCAGCTTCGTCGTCCTGTCGTTGAACTCGACCGCGTTCATGAAGCCCGGACCGCGGATATCGACGATCTGCGGCGCCTTCTCGCGCAGCGATTCCAGGCGCTGCTTGAGCCGGTTGCCGAGCTGGTTGGCGCGGCCGCAGAGATCCTCGTCCTCGATGACGTCGAGCACGGCATGGGCGGCCGCGACGCCGATCGGGCTGCCGCCATAGGTGCCGCCCAGCCCGCCCGGTCCCGGCGCGTCCATGATTTCCGCGCGGCCGGTGACGGCGGCAAGCGGGAAACCGCCGGCGAGGCTCTTGGCCATCGTCACCAGATCGGGCGCCACGGCATGATGATCCATCGCAAACATCTTGCCGGTGCGGGCAAAGCCCGTCTGTACTTCATCGGCAATGAGCAAGATGCCATGCTGGTCGCAGAGTTCGCGCAGCGCTTTCATCAGAGAAGCCGGAGCCGGATAGAAGCCGCCCTCGCCCTGCACCGGCTCGATGATGATCGCGGCGACGCGCTGCGGATCGACATCGGCGGCAAATAGCTTCTTCAGCGCCGCCAGCGACTGTTCAGAAGTCACGCCATGGAGATCGATCGGAAACGGCACGTGGAAGACGTCAGCGGGCATGGCGCCGAAGCCGACCTTGTAGGGCACGACCTTGCCGGTCAGAGCCATGCCCATGAAGGTGCGGCCATGGAAGCCGCCGCCGAAGGCGATGACGGCGGAGCGGCCGGTCGCGGCGCGGGCGATCTTGACGGCGTTCTCGACAGCTTCGGCGCCGGTCGTGACGAAGATCGTCTTCTTGGCGAAATCGCCCGGCGTCAGCGCGTTGAGCCGCTCGGCCAGCCGCACGTAGCTTTCATAGGGAACGACCTGGTGGCAGGTGTGGGTGAAATGATCGAGCTGATCCTTCACCGCCGCGATCACGCGCGGATGGCGATGGCCGGTGTTGAGCACGGCGATGCCCGCGGCGAAATCGATGTAGCGGCGGCCCTCCTTGTCCCAGATTTCCGCGTTCTCGGCACGCTCGGCATAGATCTGCGTGGTCATGCCGACGCCGCGGGAAATCGCTGCATTCTTGCGGTCGGTGAGGGTGGTCGCGGCCATCATGCGCTCCTGCGCTCTGGGGTGGGATTTGATATCTTGCATAATTTCTGCAAGACATATACAAACTTCCTACATTTTTTCTGCAAGAATGCAAGCGGTGTTTTCGGCTTCAAACC
Source organism: Mesorhizobium sp. M4A.F.Ca.ET.022.05.2.1 (assembly GCF_003998845.1). NCBI lineage: Bacteria > Pseudomonadati > Pseudomonadota > Alphaproteobacteria > Hyphomicrobiales > Phyllobacteriaceae > Mesorhizobium > Mesorhizobium sp. M4A.F.Ca.ET.022.05.2.1. The sequence goes on from NZ_RZOJ01000010.1 coordinate 27,802, forward strand.
GCCGCCGTTTTCGGCGATGGTCCTGAACAGGGCTGAGAGACAAACCAACCGGGAATATTCCGCTCATGAGCAATGCCACGCCGGTACGCTACAAGGTGGCGGAGGCGGCGAAATCCGCGGGCGTCTCGGCCTCGACCCTGCGCCTTTGGGAAAGCCAAGGGCTCGTCGTTCCGGGACGGTCGGATACCGGCCACCGGCAATACAGCGCCGAGGATGTGGCGCGGCTGAAGAAGATCGCCTGGTACAGGACCGAGCGCGGCCTCAACCCGGCGGCCATCCGCGAAGCGCTGGAAAGCGAGGCACCGTCCGACAGTGCCGACACCGCGGATACGTCCGACCTCGGCCGCAGGCTGCGCAGCCTTCGCCATGGCGCCGGCAAGACCCTGGACCAGATTGCCGCCGATGTCGGCATCGCCGCCTCCACGCTGTCCACCCTGGAGCGGACATCGCAGGGCGTCAGCTTCAAGACACTGCACGATCTGGCGCAGTATTACGGCACCACCGTTTCGCGCCTTTCCGGCGAGGAGCGGGACGACGTGCCGGCGCTCGTGCGTGCCGGGGCATGGCGCACCTGGCCGGAAACCACCCCCGGCGTGACCGTGCAGCTTCTCGCCGAGGGACGCACGATGATGGACTGCCACCGTTTCGTCCTGGCGCCTGGCGCCGCTAGCGAAGGCGCCTACCGCCACGAAGGCGAGGAGTTCATGCATGTGCTGTCCGGACGCCTGGAACTGGTCTTGGATTCCGACCAGTTCTTCGATCTAGGCCCCGGCGATTCCTTGTATTTCGAAAGCCGCCGCTACCATTCCTGGCGCAATCGCCACGACGGCGAAACCGTCCTGCTGTGGATCAACACCCCGCCGACCTTCTGACTGGGACGAGCCGTTGCCCACGGGCAGCAAGGCCGCCGAAAGGGAGGCGAGCTTCGGCGTCGTCACGGCGAGTGGACGAACGAATCCTCTCCCTTGGCGCCCAAAGCAGAGGCGGACATGCCCTTCGCACCACCGCACTACACGGCTCGGCTGAAGTAGAGAATCGAACGATTGCATAGATTTTTAGTAAAATCCTATGAATTAACTAACGATTAACGAATTGCTTAACTTTCCGCTGCTTTTACCTAGAATATTCGAGGGTGGAATACTTCTCGAATGCGCAGGGCAATGGAAAATCCGAAAAGAGACTTTGAAGGATCTGGACGCCCGTCCAATGCGGATGGGGCGGCAGCCGCGCGCCAGGAATCAGCACCTCTTCCCGAGAAGCTTTCCGCCTTCCCGACCGTTTTGATCGGCGGGCTGCCAATCACGGTGATCGATCGGCGGGAAGCGGCCCATCTGATGATCGCCGCGGCGCGCGGGCATCTGCCCGGCTGCCGTCCCTACTATTTCACGTCAGCCAATGGGGACGTCATCGCCCAGACGCGCGCCAATGCGGAAACGGCCGGGCTCTTTCGCGAGGCCGACCAGATCTTCGCCGACGGTCAGCCGCTCGTTTTCGCTTCACGCCTGCTGTGCGGCGTGCACCTGCCGGAGCGGGTCGCCACCACCGACCTCTTTCACGATGTGGCCAAGCTCGCCGAACGCGAGGGCACGACCTTCTACCTGCTGGGATCGACGGAGGCCGAGAACCGCAACGCCGTTGCCGGCATGAAGGCCAGATATCCCGGCCTGCGCATCGTCGGCAATTCGCATGGCTACCTTGCCGGCGAAACACTCGAACGCAAGCTCCACGAGATCAATGCACTCGCGCCCGATATATTATGGCTGGGCCTCGGCGTTCCGCGCGAGCAGATCTTCGTCCGCGACTTTGCCTCGCGACTTTCGAATGTCGGCGTCATCAAGACCTCGGGCGGGCTATTCGACCATCTTGCCGGCAAGGTGCCGAGGGCGCCGCTTTGGGTCCAGAAAGCCGGTTTCGAATGGCTGTGGCGCGTGCTGATGGAGCCGCGCCGGCTTTTCTGGCGCTATTTCACCACCAGCCCCCAGGCCATCTACGCCATATTGAGGTATTCCAAATGACCGCCGATCAGTCCCGCCCTTCGCTGCCAGCGGGGATCGACACGGAGATCGTCATCGTCGGCGGCGGCCTGTCCGGCACGCTTGCGGCGAACGTGCTCGGCCGTGCCGGCTTTCAGGTCACGCTGGTCGACCGCTATCCCGTCTTTCCCAGGGAATTCCGCGTCGAGAAGATCGCCGGCGACCAGATCGAAAAGTTACGCCGGATCGGCCTTCTGGACAGGCTGGCCAGCGCGGCGGTCGCGTTCGATGAGATCGTTAACATCCGTAAGGGGCGTCTTCTCGACCGCACGCATGCCCGGCACTTCGGCATCTTCTACGACGACCTCGTCGGCGCCATGCGGGCGGAACTGCCCGAAAACGTGCGCTTCATCGCCGGCCGGGTCAACGCTCTGGAGGCGGGAGCGGACCGTCAGCGCGTGTCGATCCTGGGGCAAGGCGACGTCACCGCCAGGCTGCTCGTGCTCGCCACGGGCATGGGCGACATTCTCAAGCGCGACCTTGGCATCGAGCGCCGGTTCGTCCACCAGCGGCAGTCGCTGACCTTCGGCTTCAACATTCGCCCGGCTGGGGACAGCACCTTCAGGCATCCGGCGCTCACCTACTATGGCGAACGGACCTCGGACGGCATCGACTATCTCAACCTGTTCCCGGCCGCCGATGTCACGCGCGCCAATCTGTTTGTCTTCAGGGATCATCGTGACCCCTGGGTAAAGGCCCTGCGCGAGCGGCCCAGGGAAACGCTGATCGACACCCTGCCGGGGCTCGTCAAGGCATTCGGCGATTTCGAGGTCATGGACAAGGTCGAGAGCTGGCTGACCGACATCACCGTCGCCGAGAATTGCGTTAAAGATGGCGTCGTCCTGATCGGCGATGCCTATCAGACATCCTGCCCCGCGGCCGGAACGGGCGTCAGCCGTCTGCTCACCGACGTCGAGCGCCTGTGCAAGGTGCACGTGCCGCAATGGATGGCCTCGCCAGGGATGGCGGCCGCGAAGATCGCGAGCTTCTACGGCGACCCTGCGAAGCGCGCGATGGATGCACGCGGGCTTCATCTGGCGGACTTCCGCCGTAGGCTGACGATCGAGAACGACCTACGCTGGCGCGCATGGCGGCAGCTTCACTTCAGCCGCCGCCGCATCATGCACGGGATCAACAGGCTGAGCCCCAGTTTCGCCGCCAGGCTACGCGGACTGAGCAGGCCGAGACTCGAAGCCGCGACGTGATGCGGGCCGATCCGAGACCGCGAACCACCCCGACCATCCAGCCGGCGCTTTTGTAGACAGTCCGCCGAGCGCGACGCGCTTCAGGTCTTTCGAGCTTCGGGACTCAATTCATCGTCCGCTTGGACCGGCGACACGCGATCGGGGGAGGCCTTCTTGCCGTGCAGCACGCGCCGCGCAAGCGCCTTGGCCGCGGGCAGTTTCTCTACCGTCAAATGCGCCGCGTAGCCGAGCGGGCTCCCGGCCCGGAAGATCTGCCACATCGGCGACGGCCGGCCGCCGAAGATGCGCTTGTAGGGTTCGTCGCCGATGGTGAAGTCGAGGGAATGGTCGCCGCGCTCGATGCAGTCGCGCGCGATCTGTTCGAACAGCAGGCTGCCGATCGACTGCTTCCTGTAACCGGCCTCGTCGAAGCCGCCGAGGATGACGAGGAGAGAGCCTTTGTGAGCAAGCCCAAGCGCGCCGGCGATCGCCCTGTCATTCATCCAGAACGTATAGGTGCGCGCGAAGCCGTCGCACCCTTCTGCGGCCACGGCCAGATAGAAATCGAAATAGGATTGCTGCTGCAGCAGGTCGGCAGGGCCGTTGCTGCCGTCGAAACGCTTGCCGCGGTAGATCTTGAGCGCGTCGAATGTTGTGCGGATGGTGTCGATGTTCTGGGCGCATTCGAAGCGCGCCTCCCCCATGCGACCGAGCTGCCGGGATTTCTTGTCGAGCTCCTTGCGGTAGGACTGGTTGAGCTGATGTTCCCGCCAGGAGGCGAATGTCGGCTCCAGCTTACTGGAATAGGCGCTCATGCCCATGCTTTCGCGCTTCGCTATGCCGAACAGGCGCTCCATAGCCAGCGAGCGATCCGCAAGCTTGCCGATGCGCAGGAGATCATAGGGCCGCAAATGCCTGCGGATCGCGGCGACTGCGCGGCTATCCGCCAGGATGCGCGACAAGGTCTCCTCGGTGGTGACCGGCGACACATAGTCGGAAACGCGCATGTCGGCGAATTCCACGACCTTGAGCAACGTGTATCGGCGCCTGACGAGTGGCAGGACCATGGCGAGCTTGCCGCCCGGCCGGGCGCGCACAACGATGATCAGCGGGGTGGCGGAGCTCTGCCGGACGATCCGCTCATAGAGCTGCGCCAGCCATATGGGGTGCTGAAAGGCCGTCGCCGCCGAGCTGGCGAACAGCTCGACATATTCCGTCGAGCGGAAGTCGAAGGAATCCTCGGCAGTGACTTCAAACATAAGAATCCGAACCGGCAGACAGCGGCCCGATCTATCGACGACGTCTTGCGTTCCGCGTCAAGGCAAATCGCAGGAAAGTTAGAAACTTGGTATATGCAAGAGTTCGGACGCCGGTTGCAAATCTGTCATGCATTCTACGTTCCGCAGGATCGGGCCGGGGCAGTCGAGATTTATTTTCCCGCAAATCACGCTTGCGGATTTCAAGTGTAACCGCAAGGTAAGCTTTTTCCGCCAAGTCATCTGTTTTCGAGTGTCTGCGGCCCGAGCACCAAAATAACCGCGAACGGGAATGACATGGTCTCGATCGACGTGATTGTTCCGCAAATTGCCCCTCGCCGATGGCAAGAGCTCGTCATCGAGCGGCTTCGGGCCGACGGTCATGACGTGGCCGTGTTGCATCAGGCCGAAGCGGCCGCCTGGCCGGCTGCGGCAAAGCTCGCCTTTGCCTTCGAGCAGCGCCTGTTTCGACGGAAAGGGCCCGGCCTCGGCGCTCCGCTGGACAGGATCGAGGCACGATCCGGCGGCCGGCCCGCCGCGTTGAGGCTGGACCTTGCCGGCAACGCGGCGCTGTCGGATATCCCGACAGTCGGCCTTCGGTTTGACGGCTCGGGCTTTGACCTCTCGGCGGCGATAGCAGTCGCGGCCGGCAGGCTGCCAGTGATCGACGCCGTCCTCAACGGCGAGACGGTGGTGGGCCGGGCTCGGCCGATGGTGGACAAGCGGGAATCGGCGGCGCTCGGCACCGAGGATGTGCTGGCCCGCGCCGTCACGCTGGTCGTTTCGATCGCGCGGGCGTTCGCTGAAGGCGGATCACTCCGGAACGAAGAAACGCCTGACGCCCTGGGCCGAAAGGGCGCGACGGCGTTTGGCTTCGCCACCGCCTATCTGTCCTCCGCGCTGCCGCGGCTCGGCCGGGAGGCCATCCGGCGCGTCGGTTATCGCCATGCGCATTGGCGCGTCGGCTACCGCTTCACCGATGCGCCCGGCGTGGCTGAGACAGGCCGGCTCGGGAGCGGCTGGTCGGTCTTGCCGGATCCGGGCGACCATTTCTACGCCGACCCTTTTCCGTTCCAGTGGCAAGGCCGGTCATTCCTCTTCGTCGAGGATTACCCTCATGCGACCGGCAAGGCCGTCATCTCCGTCGTGCCGTTCGATGCCAGCGGCGCCCCCGAGACGCCGAGGGTCGTGCTGGAGGAACCGCACCACCTCTCCTACCCGCAGGTGTTCGAGCGTGACGGCGCGGTCTGGATGCTTCCCGAGGCCAGCGCCGGCGGCAGGCTCACCCTCTATCGCGCCACGGGCTTCCCGGACCGCTGGGCCGCCGAGACGGTGCTGGTCGAAGGCGAGATCTCCGACGCGACGCTGCTCGAGCATGGCGGGCAACTTTGGCTGTTCGCGACCGATCGCGACGGTTACGGCAGCACGTCCGACACGCTGGTGGTTTTCAGCGCTCAGGCGCTCTCCGGCCCGTGGACCCCGCATCCCATGAACCCTGTCCTGATCGACCTTCGTATGGCACGCCCAGGCGGAGCTTTCGTTCGCAACCGGGAGGGCCGTATCCTGCTTCCGGTTCAGGACGGAACGCTCGGCTATGGCGGCGGGCTAGGCCTGTCCGAATTGCTGGAACTCGACCAGCGGACGGTACGGCTCTCGCAGCCCCGGCCGGTCGATCCGGAAGGTGACTGGCCATACCCGAAGATCCACACGCTTAACCGCGCCGGCATGCTGGAGGTTATCGACGGGATCGCGGCGGTGCGAAAGCGTTCAGGGAAACAGTAGCGCCTCGTAGCCCGCGCACATCCTCGCCGGCGAATATTTCTGTCCGAGTCGCCGCCCCGCCGCGGAGAGCGTGGCCATCAGTTCCGGCCTGGCGATCATCTCGGCAAGGCCCCCGGCCATGCCGTCGGCATCGGCCTTGACGAAGATCGCCGCCGCTTCGCCATCCTCGGCCGTCAGCACCTCGCGCATCACCGCAAGGTCGTTCGACACCACCGGCAGACCGGAAATCGCCGCTTCGACGCAGGCAAGGCCAAAGGTCTCGGTCATCGACGGAAACGCATAGGCATCGCCGGCCGCGAGGAATTCGAAAATGCGCGCCGTGGGCACTTCGCCGACCAAGTGCAGCCGATCCGCGATGCCCCGGCTCGCGGCAAAATCGACAAGCGCATCCCGCTCCGGTCCGACGCCGGCCAGCGCCACATGGATATCGGGAAGGTGCGCGAGCGCTCCGACAAGCGCGATCTGGTTCTTCATCTGCGTCAGACGCCCCGACGAGACGGCAAGCCATGCGTCCCGGGGCAAGCCGAAGCCGGCGCGCGCGGCCACCTTGTTGAAGTCCCCATCTGGTGCGGGGACGCCGTGATCGATGCGCCGGATCCGCCGCCGGTAGGCTTGCGGGTAGCGATCGAACTGCGCTTCCGTCCAGGCCGAGTTGACGACGTTCGCCTGATAAAGCCCCGACATGCCCATCAGCTTGTCGATCTGCGAGAGCAGGCCCATCACCCCTTTGGTCTGCGGCGCGCCGCTCTGGTTGGCGACGATGTGCCGGACTCCGGCCAGCCGGGCGCCGATCGTGCCGAAGATGTTGCCGTAGTGCTGATAGGAGATCACCGCGTCCGGCCGCGCCGCGCGCAGATAGGCCGCAAGGCCGATGGCCGCGCGCACCTGTCCGGGCAATCCTCCCGGGCGCCCGGCCAGGATGAAATCCGCATACGGATCGCCGTCGAAAGCGTCGGTCTTCCGGTACATGAAGACGGTGCGCACTTCATGCCCGCGAACCCGCAGGCCTTCACCCACCATGTCGGAAATACGTTGCGCGCCCGCGGCCTCGGCCTGGGTCTGAACCTGGATGATCTTCACATACGCCCCTTCAGCGCCACGCGGGGAGCGGGCGCCGCCCTCCCCATCGCAAAGCCGAAGATCGATGGGTCGATGCCTATTCTACGCTTGGCGATCGACACCGCAATGGCGGTCCATGCGATGACGGTGCCAGCGATGCTGACCGCCGCGCCGATCGGCCCGAAGAAGTAGGTAGTCACGGCGGTCGCGCCGAGCCCCAGCGCGTTGACGATGACCAGCACCTTGAACAGCGCATGCTGGAGGCCGGTCAGTTGCAGCAGGACTTCGATCGGGCCGCAAGCCATGCCGAACGTCGCGCCGATGCCGAAGATGACAAGCGTGGCGCGCATGGCGGGCGTGGCATAGGCCGGATTGAACATCGACAGGATGAAGCCGCCCAGGATCCAGAATGCCGCGAGCACGCACAGCGCGATCGCGAAGCTGCCAAGCGCGGCGAGGCTGGTGATGCGCTGAACGTGCGCCCTGTCGCCGCTGTAGAAGGCGCTGGAGATCTGCGGCGCGAGCGCCTGGTTGATGCCGTTGAGCGCAAGCGCCACGAACCGTGTCGTCCGGTCGGCGACGAAGATCGCGCCGGCGGCCTCGGGCCCGAGGATCATGGCCACGAGCAGGGTGCTGACCTGCCCGAGCGCCGGCGGCAGCGAGGTGACGCCCCACAGGCCAAGCGTCACCGTCCTGAATTCCTGCTTCTGCCCTTCGCTCAGGGGGCCACGTTCGGCGCGCGCCGTGTCGCGCACCAGAGCCACGGTTTGCGGAACGACCGAAAGGACGAGCAGCAGGGCGGTCAGCCAGGTCGCCTCGACCGCGCTCATCTCGACGCGCATGGAATGGCAGACGAAAAGGATACCGATCGTCGCCGCGCGCCAGATGATATCGCGCGGCAAAAGGCCGGATATCAGCGCGTTCTTGGCCCGGAAGGCGCCGGAGGTGAACTCCGACCAGCCGAGCGAGAAGGACAAGACCGCGGCGGCCAGGCACAGCGAGAACCGTTCCGGCGTGCCCTTGCCGATGAACGGCAGGAATCCGACCAGGAGGATGAGCAGGCTGGAGCCTATAAGCCCCGCCAGCGCCACGAGAATGGCGCGCGCCATCATGCCGTGAGCGGAGTTGAGATCGCCGAGCCCGGCATATTGCGGCCAGAACCTGAGCACGGTGCTCTGCTGCCCGACCGAGGCGAAGAAGGACACCAGGCTGGCGCCGGCATAGGTCGCGCTGTAAAGGCCGAACTGCCGTCCGTCCATCACCATGGCGACGGCCACGAACATCAGGAAGGACAGGCCCGCGCTGGCAAGCTTGATGATGCCGGCCACCGCGCCGCTCTTGGCGAGCGCCACGATGGGCATGCGCATGCCGGCCCCGGGGCTGGCGCTCCCGGCCACGGCGTCGCGATCGGCTTGATTCTCACTCAACGTCGGCCCCTGTAGCAATCAACTGGCCTAACCCCCGCGGCAGGCGAGCCGACGCTGAAACCTGCCCCTGAATAGAGCAAAAGCCGGCAATTGCGCCAGCGCGAACGCTCTGCATGGTTACTGTTACCGCGAAATGAATCGCGTAAGCACCTCAGTAACCTTAACGAAAGGCTAACGTTAATCCTGAATACTGGACCGTGTAGAGTGGCGTCGGTACGCCGGCTCTGCAGGGGAAAGGTAATGAAGCCAGCCAGGATCGACGATCGCGCTCTTCCGCCATTGTTCGATATCGGACCGTTGTGGGCCATTCTTTGGGGGCGCCGACTGCTGGTGCTTGCCTTCATCGGCGCGGCGCTGCTTCTGGCGGTGCTCTACCTTGCCGTGACCAGTCCCAGCTACACCGCGACCGCCTCGATCCTGATCGATCCGCGCGACGCGCGCGCGACCAACTTCAACAACGTCCTTCCGGGCATCGGGGCCGACAGCGCAGCCATCGCGAGCCAGGTCTTCGTCATCGAATCGCAGGACCTGCTGGGCACCGTCTTCGACAGCCAGAAGCTCCGGAACGATCCCGAATTCTCGTCCCGCGGCCTGATATCGCGCGTCATGTCCCTGTTCGGCGGAAGTACCCCGCAGGACGCGGCCTTCAAGCGTTTCCAGAAGGCGGTATCGGTCGAGCGCGAAGGGCTGACCTATGTCATCAACGTCTCCTTCACCTCGCCGTCGCCGGAGAAGGCGGCCCGCATCGCCAACGCCATCGTCGACCGTTACAAGGCGAGCCTGGCCGGCGAGCGGGAAACCGCCAATGACGATGTGAATTCCCTTCTCAACGACAGGATCAAAGGCCTGCAGAAGGACGTCAGCGACGCCGAGCGCGCGGTCGAGGATTTCAAATCGCAGCACAGGATCGTTGACCCGACCGATGGCGGCACGCTGCAATCGCAGCTCGACCAGCTGACGACGCAGCTGATTGCCGCGCAGGGCGATGCCGACAAGGCCAAGGACAGATACAATCAGGCCTTGGCAGCTGGCACCTCCGCTGCCGGCCTGGCCAAGCTGTCGGAAATACTCTCCTCCAACGCGGCCGCCAATCTGCGCGACGATTACAACCAGCGCGCCACCGAGCTCGCAAATCTGGAAACCATGTACGGGCCGCGCCATCCGGCGATCGGCCGGCTGAGGTCCGAACTGGACCGCATCAACCGGCTTATGGCCGGTGAGGCGATGCGGATCAGGCAGCAGCTGAAGGCCAATTACGATCTCGCCGTCCAGAATGCCGGAAAGCTGCAGGACAAGCTCGAAGCCTTGCGCCAGCAGTCCCAGGACTCGAGCCTGGCGCAGGTGCAGTTAAGGCAACTCGACTCGAAAGCTCAGGCCGCCCGCACCGTGCTCGACGACTTCCTGAAACGCGCGCAGGAAACATCGCAGTTGCAGGGCGTCCAGACGTCCGAGGCACGCACCATCAGTGCCGCCGCGCCGCCGCTGCAGCCGACCTGGCCAAAGCCGGCCCTGCTGCTGCCGGTGAGCGTCTTTCTCGGCCTCATGGCCGGATGCGGCCTCGCGCTGATGCTGGGCCCGGTCGGTCGGCCGGAGGATGATCCGTCGAGCCAACGGCGGGACGCTCCGCAGGCGGTCGACCCGGGCCAGGATGGCCCGCAGGCCAAGCCCCGATCGTTGCCCGTGCCGGCCGATTTCGGCGAATACCGCTTGCCCGGGGTCGCCGGGGGCGCGGCGCTTGCAAATATCAAGGCGATGAGGAAGTCGCTGTTCGAGACCGACAACGAAACGCTGTCGCTGGCCGTGCTGAGACTGATGCGGCAGATCCTCGGACGCCTGAGCGACCACCCCAAACCCTTTGTGTTGCTGGTGTCCTCGATGCAAAGCAGCGCCGAGGCACGGCTCGCCGGCGCGATGGTCGGGATCGGCCTGCAGCGAGCCGAACAGAATGTGCTCGTGGTTGAAGTCGGAGACCTGCCGCATCGCGCCGGGTACGGCTCCGGCCTGTTCATCGACGGCGCCAGCGGCCTGCGCACGGTTGCAGCCGGTGGGGCGGCCGGACAGGGTCAGCAATCGCGCGATCGCAACAGCTTGCGCAGCATTCTTGCCGAAGCCGGCAACGCCTTCGATTTCGTGCTCGTGGTCGCCCCATCGCTTGGCGAAGAAGGTTGGGACCCGGAGCTTTTTGCCAAGGCCGATCTCACGCTGTTCGCGTTGAACCGGTCCGAAAGGGCATCCGACGCCGCCGATCTGATCGAGCGGCATCTCGGCGCTGGCCAGGTCGAACGCAGCGCCACGCTGGTGATCGCGCAGGACAGCGCCCAGCCCGGCAAGACCCCGCACGACGTCCCGTCGAACGCCGGCGACTGGCGCCGCGGCGCCCTTGCGAGGACCTGATCCATGCGGGCGCCGGAGCAGGCTTTGCCGGCGCTGTCGCGGCGGCGTGCGCTTGCCCTGACCGGCGGCGCACTGCTTACAGCCTTGCCGTTTTCCGTCTCCGCCACGCTGCCGGCGGCGAACAAGCGCGCCGTTCCCTCGCATGGCTTCAACCTCCCCGGATGGTTCGAACGAGAAGGCGGGACCGCCCCTGCCCCGGCCGTTCTGGAGAAGCTTCGTCAAACGGGGTTCGAAACGATCCGGTTGCCGGTGAATGGCGATCTCGTCGCGGATGGCAACAGGGCGGCATTGCGCGCCATTCAGCGTGGCGTGGCCGAGCTTGTCGGGCTGGGCTTCGCGGTGCTGGTGGACATGCATCCTTCGGGTGATCTGCGCGCCGCGTTCGAGCGCGATCCGGCAAGCGCGGCCGAACGCGTGGTTCAAGCCTGGACGGCGCTCCGCGTCGTCATTGCCGACCTGCCGGAGGACTCGGTCTATCCGGAGCTGCTCAACGAACCGCCGATGGAGCGGAGCGACTGGCTCGCGCTGCGCGAACACCTTGCCGCAACCTTGCGCGCCAAATGTCCGCTGCACGCGCTGGTCTGGGGGCCGGCGCGCTTCCAGGGCATTTGGGAGATCGGCGACACCCCGCCGCTGGCCGACGACAGGCAGATCGCCGCCATCCACTACTACGCGCCTATGGCCTTCACGCATCAATGCGAGACCTGGGATCGATCGCCGCTCGCCCGTCTCGCCAACCTGCCCTTTCCTGCGACGAAGGACTCGCCGCCGGTCCGGGCGCTTGTCTCCAAACTCCAGGCGGCGGGCGACGAGGAGGCTGCCTCCCTTCTGGAGCAGGAACTGTCGAGGCCGTGGAGCGAAGCGCGGATTGCGTCGGACTTCGCTGGGCTCGGCCGCTGGTCGGCGGCCCAGCACTGCCCGGTCATGCTGAACGAATTTGGCGTGCTCAATTTCTGCGTCGATGCCGACAGCCGCGCGCGCTGGGTTCGCGCCGTGCGCAGGGCTGCCGAGGCCAACCAGATCGGCTGGGCCCATTGGGAGCTCGACCAGGGCTTCGGCTTCATCGCCAACAGGCAGAGCGCGGAAGGGTTCGACAGCTCGATGATCGCCGCCCTGCTGGGCAGCGACGGCGAGGACTGACATGGACAAGGCTCAGCACATCCGGGCGCCGATGCCTGCGACGGTCAAGGCCGACCGGCAATGAGCGTCACCGGGACATATCCGCCGGTCGGCCTGGACGCGTCGAGCTTTGAGGCGCCGCGCGACGACGCGCTGCTGCATGTCTGCGTGTCGCTTACCCTCGTTGCCTTGACGGTTTCGGCCTTTGCCGTCTGGACGCCGTTCGGCATCGCGGCGACCTTCCTGCTGACGCTGATCGTGGCCAACGCCATGCCCGCGGGCGTCCCCGTCCTGATCATCTGCGCCTTCCTCTACCAGAACCTCGTGGTGACCTGGTACACCCCTTACATCCCCGACAACGACACGTTCGACGCGCTGCGCGGCACCAACTTCGTCATCCTGATGACCGCCTTCTGCATCTTCCTTGCCGCGTCGTTCCAGAAGCGCGTGCGGGCCCTGACCGAATTGCGCTTCTGGCTGCTGCTGAGCATCGTTCTGTGCGGGACGATCTGTTTCTATCTTGCCTTGGGGATCGTGCACGGCCAGCCCAAGGATGCGGTCGTTTATTTCCGCAACACGATCACGCCGCTCGCCTGCTTCCACATCGCGGTTCTCGCCGCCAGCCTCTATCCGGTCGACCTGCGCAAGAGCATGTTCTGGCTCGGCGCCGGCGCCGTCATCTACGGCTATGTGGAGCTGACCTTCACGATGGATTTCCTCAGCCTGTTCCATGGCGACCTCTACATCCAGCGCAACATCGCCCGGCAAATCGAGACCGGCGTCTGGGAGAAGTCGCTCAAGGAAACGGGCTTCGTTTTCCGTGGCCTGCAGGACGTGATGACGACGACCTTCTTCAACACGCCGTTCTTCAACGACATCCTGCCCAGTGTCTTCCGCATCGGCGGCCCGAATTTCCATTCGATCAGCTACGCCTACGCGCTCAGCATCATCTCGGCCTGGCTCCTGTTCAGGGGCCGCTGGCTGCTGCCCATCGCCGCCCTACCGCTGCTTCTGGTCATCGGCTCCAAGGGCGCCACGTTCCTTTTGCTCATCGCACTCGCCATGCGCATCATCTACCGCCCTTCCCGCGTCCGCCTGACGCTCGCGGTCGCCCTGGCTCTGGCAGCAGCCTGGACGACGGCCGCGATCGCCTATGGCGCCACGCATGGCGACTACCACGTGCTTGGCCTGACCGCCGGTTTGCGCGACTTCCTGGCCAATCCGCTTGGGCAAGGATTGGGATTTGGCGGCAATTTGTCGAGCACCAGCCTCAATCTCAGCTGGGCGACCGCCCAGGCCGAGGGCGTCGCCTCGGTTCCCGTCGAGAGCGCCGTCGGCGTCATGCTCTACCAGATGGGCGTGGGCAGCTTCATCTTCTTCGGCTTCCTGGCGGCGCTCGCCGTGGCCGCCCGGCGGCAGCTGATCGAGACCGGCGACCCGGATTTCCTGTTCGCCTTTGTCGGCATCGTCACCATCTCGGCCAATGCCGTGCTGCAGGAAGAGGCGTTCTACTCTCCGCTTGCGCTCAGCTTCTGCCTGCTGCTCGTCGGTGTCTCGCTCGGAACGCACTGGCGCGAGGTAGCGGCGGCAAGGGCCAGGCCGCAGGACTGAACTTTCGGGAGCACAAAGGCAATGCCGACGAAAGACGGCGCTGCTGACCTGTCGTCGCCCTCTGGTTCAGGGGCCGAATATCACCAGTTCGGTGAATGTCAGGTCACCGGGCGAAGGCGGTTTCGGCCCTTTGAAATATTTCAGCCCCTTGTTCGCGAAGTAGCGGCCGAACAGGCCTGCGATCGGCCCGTTCGCATCGGCTAGGCAGAGCAGGATTCCGTGTCGCAGGAGAAAGCGTCCCAGCGCGCCGGCGCCGCGGCTCAGATCCGCGACCGAACGGCAATAGACGATTTGGGCGCACGGGATCAGGCCGTGCAGGATGCGGCGCGGCATCAGCACCAGCGGGTATGCCGCCCCGTCGCGAATGCAGACGAATGACAGGCAGCCCAGCGCGGCATGATCCTCGAGGATGGATCTCTCGCTGTCCGACAGCATCGCCATCTCGGCGAGATCGGAGCTAACCTCGAGCACCCGGCATGACGGCTGCGCCGAACTCAAGGCCGGCAGGAACGCGAACTGGCCGCTGGCGAAGAGGCGAAAGCCGAGCGCCTTGTTGGCATTCAACGTCGAAGGCGCCGGCGAAATGTTGGTATAGGTCACATCCCGTCGCCTGAGCACCGGCCAGATCAGCTTCATGGCATAGGGGCGGAATGCCTTATCCACCGACCAGCTTGAGATGTTGCAGCGGATTTCATCGCCCTCCCGCCCCGGGTAGCGGGAATAGAGGGTGAGCACGACCCCGACGATCCGGCCGGAACTCTCCAGGGCGAAACCGTATCGCGGACAGTCGTCGATCGCGGGCCGTTGCGACAGACGGGTCAGCGCATGTTCCCAGTACCTGCGGCGACGCATCGGAAAGCCCCTGCGGAGGCAGCCGATCACGCCATCCCAATCGCCCTCGCGAATTGGTCGACAGCTGAGATCGGAGGGAAGTGCGCCATCCATAATCGACTCGGGAATACTACCAAACTAGCTGGATAGCTTCACGTTCGTACTTATGCTACTTGGCAAAAATTAACAATCTCTGCGCCTTAAAAGGTAATTCTGTAGTCGTTTCTGAAATACAACCTTGCACAACCATCGGCTTTTGGTCACGCAAGGACACGGCATCCCGTACGGGCCACGGCTCGCCAGGCCGAAGCGCCACGCCCCTTCCGCGTCGCCGCCGGCGGCTGTTCGAAGTCCGAGGCTTTGACCATGGCGCCAGCGCCTTTATTGCGAAGCTCCCTGCTTCGGATATTCGAGCTGCATGGCGACGAAATCCTTCGTGCCGGTGCCGTAGCGGTCGGCGATGTTCCGCAGCGTCTGGTCCAGCGCCTCGACCGGTGGCTGATGCTCGAAGCTGGCGATCCGCCGTTCCGAAGGCCAAGAGGCGGCCACCTGGTCGGGCAGGAAGCGTATGCCGTTGCGGCTCGTGATGGCTTCATTCGTCCCGGAAACCGTCACGGCGCGCGAACGGTAGGTGCGCGACCACGCATCCGCGACAAGGGCGAGCGACACCTCGTCCATGCCCGGCGTCAGTTCCAGACCCATTTGCTCGTGATCCCAGAAGGCAAGCGTGCTGCGAATCGCCGTCAACGCGAAGGGGCGCGTGAACTTGAAGGCGGCGCTGGCATGGCGCGCATCCCAGCCGGTCAGTCCAAGCTCAGTCGCGACGGCTTCGGCCTTCTGCCTGCCGGCAATGGCCTCAATCAGGGTCAGCATCATCGGCATCGACGCCGTGATCCCGGTCGTCGTCGCCACACCCGGGTCGACCACGAAGCGCCGGTCGGCGACATAGCGGATCGAGGGATGCCGATCGCGAAGCTCGCCCACGGAGTACCAATGCGTGGTCGCCCGCTTGCCGTCGAGCAACCCGCTGGCGCCGACGACCTTGGCTCCGGCGCAGATGCCGATGACGATGGCGCCCTTGGCCGACTGGCGCCTTATCCATTCAAGCACCGCAGGATCGTCGTCGCGGCTCATCGCCGGAACGATGACGTAGTCGGCGCCTTGCGGATGCCGCGCATCGAACGCCGCCACCGTCGCGTCCGGCTCGACACTGAGCGCGGGGAAGAGCGTCATCGGCCCCGGCTGCGTCGCCACCGTCATCACATCGGCCACATCGGCGCGCTTCAGGATGCCGTAGGGCATCAGATAGTCGGTGGTTTCGGTGGCGTCATTGATGCCGATGATGGCGACCAGCGGCCGCTGCCGCTTCGGCCCCAGCGCCGCTATCGTGGCGTCCGCCTCTTGCCGGCCGATCGCCGGCGCGGCGATGGCTTCGGGTGTCGGCGGCAGCGACAACAGCCATCCCGCGCCGAGAGCCAGGAAAAGCACAACGATACCCAGCCCGCCCCACAAGACAGTCCGCAAGCGCATGGTGGATCCTCTGCTCGACCGAAGAGATTGACCGAAAGTGTAAAGGCGCTAGGCTTTGGCCGAAATGACATAAATCGTGCGAAAACTGCCATGCAACGGACAGTCGCGATCGTTATCCACCCGGGCTTCCAGTTGCTCGATGCCGCGGGGCCGACGGCCGCCTTCGAGATCGCCGGGCGTTTCGCCCCCGGAAGCTACGAGCTGGCGATGCTGGCTCCGGGCGGCGGCGAGGTCGAAAGCTCGTCGGGCGTCCGCCTCACCACGGCGCCTCTGCGCGACGGGCGCTTCGACACGGTCATCATTTCCGGCGGCGAGATCGTGCGCTCCCTGGCTGCCGCCGAACAGATCGCCGCCTGGCTGAAGCGCGTCGGCGCGCGGCGGATCGCCAGCGTCTGCTCGGGCGCCTACCTGCTCGCGGAAGCGGGGCTGCTCAACGGCCGCCGCGCCACCACGCATTGGGCAAGCACGGACGATTTCGCCCGCCGCTATCCGAGGATCAGCGTCGATGCGGACCGCATCTTCGTTCACGATGGCGATGTCTGGACCTCGGCCGGCATTTCCGCCGGCATCGACCTCGCGCTCGCCCTCATCGAGGACGATCTCGGCCAGGATGTCGCGCGCCGCACGGCGCAGCAGCTTGTCGTCCACCAGCGCAGGTCCGGCCAGTCGCAGTTTTCCTCGCTGGTGGAGCTCGGCGGCCGCACCGGCCGCTTCGCCGATTTGATTGAGTGGATGCGGGACCATCTCGCCG
>NZ_RZOJ01000110.1:0-15848 GCF_003998845.1 Mesorhizobium sp. M4A.F.Ca.ET.022.05.2.1
CAATGCGCTCGTCCTCGCGCCGTGTCCAGGCCAGCACTACCGCGTCGGCGCCGCGTGGTCGAGACACGCCGCGCCGACGCGGTAGTGCTGGCCTGGACACGGCGCGAGGACGAGCGCATTGATTATCTGGCCGAGAGAGGCTTTCCCTTCGCCACGCTCGGCCGCAGCCGTTCGGGTGGCAAGTCATACCCTTCGCTGGATCTCGATTTCGAGAAGGCCGGCAGCGACGCCGTCGACAGGTTGGTGGCGCGCGGCCACCGACGCATCGCCGCCATCCGCCCTGCCCTCAACCTCAATTTCGGCTACCTGTTCCTCGACGGCTACCGCAAAGCCTTGAAGCGGCATGGCATCGAGGTCGATCCTGCCCTGATCGCCGACGGCTTCATCAACGAGGCCGGCGGCTATCAGGTGACGCCGCGTGTGATGCTGGCAAAAGACCGGCCCACCGCCATCATCTTCAACAACGACGCCATGGCGCTCGGCGGCTGCAAGGCGCTCGCCGAAATGGGCATCCGACCCGGCCATGACATCGCGGTGATCGTCATCGTCGACACCCCGCTCTGCCGCTATTTTTCCCCGGCGCTGACCGCCTTCCGCCCGGCGCTTGAACCGATGGGCCGGCGGCTGGCCGAGATGCTGCTCGCATCGCTTCCTGCCTTCGCCGGCCCGGAAGGGGCGCGGATCATGCGCGAGGTCTGGCCGCTGGAGCTGATCGCGAGAGAAAGCGACTGAAAGCATTGCCGAAGGCTGGCCGGGCAGGCCTCAATCCACCTTCTTCTCGCCCTTCTCGCCAGCCTTGACGATGTCGCCGGTGGTGAACAGGATCTCCTTCAGCTCCGCCCGCCAGTCTTCCTTCTGACGCAGCAGGAATTCGAGATTCATGCCGAAGTGCTTGAATTCCTCACCTTGCGCATTCTTCATGATGGCGCGCGCCTGCGCGTCCTTTTCCACCGACATGCGCTGTTCGTACCAACTGATCGCCTCCGCCTCCTCGATCAGCGATGTGATCATGCGGGCAAAGGTCCGCACCTTCTGCGTCAATTCCTCCGCCGGCTCGTGATACTGATCGAAACCCATTTGTCCTCCTGAGCCCATGGCTCGACCGACGATCGCGGCGATGCCTGGGCTCGCCTGCAACGGTTCCGATTGGAAAATGGTTCCGGGCACGCGCCGGCGCGGCCTGTCACGCAAGTATCATGTTGGAGTCCTAGACCGCTTGCGGAAGGTGCTGGCGGCATGTCGATGCGACACCCGCTCAGGCATGCTCTGTCACAAGGGGATATCGATGAAACATCTCAGCCGGACTGCCGCACTTGGCGCGACACTTGCCCTGTTCACCACCCTGACGCCCGCGCTCGCCGATGGCGTCGCCTATGTCAACAAGGGCCTGGTCGGCGTCGGCCGTATCCCCGCCAGCCAGAAGGACAAGTTCGGCGAGACCTTCGGCTCCGGTTCCGGCATGGCGATCGACGTCAAGGGCTGGGCGCGCGACGGAAACGCCTACAAGGGTTCACTGTGGCTGCTGCCGGATCGCGGCTACAACGTCGTCGGCACCACCGATTACCGCGCCCGTCTCAACACCATTTCGATCGAGCTTGCACCGACCGCTCCGGGCGCGGCGCTCGCCGCCGGCCAGGAACAGTCGGGTGTCAAGGCGACGCTCGCCGACACCTTGCTATTGACCGACGACAAGGGCGCTGACGCGACCGGCCTCGACCCGCTGAACGGCGTCCGCCCGGCAGCCGGCGACATGCCGATCCTGCCGCAGGCCGACAATGGCAAGCTCTCGCTGGACGACGAGGCGATCGTGCGGCTGCCCGACGGCACCATGTTCATCTCCGACGAATACGGCCCGAACATCTATCGTTTCTCGGCCGAAGGCCGCCTGATGTCGGCCACTCAGCCGCCGGCCGCCCTGGTGCCGATGCGCCACGGCAAGCCGAACTTCGCCTCCGACAATCCGGGCCCGGGTGCCGCCGAGCCCGACCCGAAGGATCCCGAGACCGGCCGCCAGAACAACCAGGGCCTGGAAGGCATGTCGCTGACGCCGGACGGCAAGTTCCTGATCGCCGTGCTGCAGTCGGCGCCGCGTCAGGATGGCGGTGATTCCGGTTCGACGCGCCAGAACACCAGGGCGCTGGTCTATGACGCTTCCGACCTCGCCCACCTCAAGCTGGCGCATGAATATGTCGTGCCGCTGCCGGTGTTTAAGGACGCCAAGGACAAGACCAAGGTGGCGGCCCAGAGCGAGATCGTCGCGCTCTCCAACACAAGCTTCCTGATGCTGACGCGCGACAGCGGCAACGGCCAGGGCGTGAAGGGCGAAGAGTCGCTATACCGCAAGATCAACATCGTCGACCTGTCCGGCGCGACCGACATCGCCGGCGGCCCGTTCGACGCCGCCGACAAACCGGTGGCGCCGAAGGGCGTGCTCGATCCGTCGGTGAGCCCGGCCAAGCTCACGCCGTTCATCGACATCAACGACAAGGCCCAGCTTGGCCGCTTCGGCCTGCACAATGGCAAGCCGAACGACAAGGACAATCTCTCTGAGAAATGGGAGGCGATGTCGCTGGTCAGCGTGCTCGATCCGAAGCTGCCCGACGACTACTTCTTGTTCGTCGCTAACGACAACGATTTCCTGACCCAGGACGGCTTCCAGGTCGGCGCGCCCTACAAGGCCGAGGACGGCGCCGATGTCGACACCATGTTCCTGGTCTACCAGGTGACGCTGCCGAACCTCGCCACGAACTAGCTGCAGACAGAAAGGCGGACGCGCCGGGCGCGTCCGCCTTCAGGCCATTTGCCGATGATCTACTTCAAGATCTCCGCGTCCCTCGGCACGCCGGCATCGATCGGCTCGGCCGTCCTGTTCGACACGGCCGTGAGCTTGCCGGCGGGCGACAGGTTCGGGCGCACGTAGACCTGCGCGACGCCGTTAACACGACTGTAGAGGTCGATGATGTCCTGGTTCATGAAGCGCACGCAGCCGGACGAAGCATTCTTGCCGATGGAATCCCACTCCGGCGTGCCGTGCAGCCGGTACATCGTGTCCTTGCCGTCGCGGAAGAGATAGAGCGCCCGAGCGCCGAGCGGGCTCTGCGGACCGGGCGGCATGCCGTCCTTGTATTTCGCCAGTTCCGGCCGGCGCTGGATCATTTCCGGCGGCGGCGTCCAGACCGGCCACTTCTTTCGCGCCTGAACCACGGCGCTGCCGGTCCATCCGAAACCGGCCTTGCCGAGGCTGACGCCATAGCGGATGGCCTCGCCGCCGTCGCGCACCAGATAGAGGAAATGCTCGGAGGTGTCGACGACGATCGTGCCGGGTTTTTCGCCGGTCGGGTCGGGCACGATCTGGCGCACGAACTTCGGATCGAGCTTGGCCACCGGGATTGCCGGCAGCTGATAGCCCTCGTCGACGCGTGCCGCATACATGCTCTCGGCCGCGCCGAAAGCCGAATCGCTTGGCGGCGGCGGCGCTGGCACCGGCGGCGGCGCCACGTCGGTGGTGGTGCAGGCCGAAAGAGCCACGGAGGCGGCACCCAGAGCGGACGCACCGAGAAACGCGCGCCGGTTCAGGCGCTCAGGAAACAGCACAGTATCGGACATGATCCCCCCGGCTATCGATAAGATCTATTAAGGAGTGCGGCCCCACGCACCCGGGATCAATAGCCCATTCCGCACGCTTTGAGAACATGACTGGATAATCGCACGCCAGGGCTTGATGCCGAAAGTGTGAAGCGATTTTCGCGCCAGGCGGAATTTTCCGGCGTCGCATCGATCTCCACAAGCCGGCAAGAACAAGGTGGTTCGCCGGTGCTCGCGGCGATAGACGGTCGGTCAGCGCGATCGACCGCGACGTCCACCTGGGCTGCCGGCCTTGATGTGATCGACCAGGGCCCGCAGCTTCGGAGCCATATTCCTTCTGTTTGGGAAATACAGAAAAAAGCCCGGGAATGAGGGCAGATATTGCTCAAGCAAGGAGACGAGCGCGCCGCTCTCGACATAGGGGCGGAAAGTCTCCTCGGTAGCGAAGGTGATACCAGCCCCAGCCAGAGCGCTGCGCAGCATGAGGCGCAAATCATTGGTGGTGATCTGCGGCTCAACCGCGACATTGAAGGAAATGCCGTTCTCTTCGAATTCCCATCGATAAGGCGCGTTTTCCGGCGAGCGGCGCCAACCAATGCAGCGGTGGCGGACCAGATCGCGGGGATGTTCCGGCATGCCATTCGCCACCAGATATTCGGGAGAAGCGACGACAGCCTCCCTCACTTGCCCACCGACAGGCACAGCGATCATGTCCTGCTCGATGACCTCGCCCAACCGAACCCCGGCATCGAACCCGGCGGCAACGATGTCGAATTCCTCATCCGTTACGGTGACATCGACAATCACGTGCGGATGCGCTTCGGCAAAGGTCGTCAACAAAGGACCGGACAAAAACGGCTCGGCAATCGAGGTGACCGCGATCCTCAGCCTCCCCCTTGGGGATTGGTCACCATCGACACCCTCAAGCGCCTGCACAATATCGGACATGGGCCGACAGAGCGCATCATAAAGCCGCTGTCCCGCCTCGGTCAGGCGCACGGCCCTGGTGGTGCGCGTGACGAGCATCGAACCGAGATCGTCTTCAAACCGTCGTATTCCCTGGCTGACGGCAGAGCGGGTGACCCCTAGACGATCAGCGGCGGCGCGAAAATTGTCCTCCTCGGCCACGGCAAGAAAGAGGGGGAGAAGATTATAGTCCAGTCGCATTGTCAAACATTACTAACCAGCCAGTCGAGCATTCGACAGATACACGCAACATCAATTCTCGTCCAACCTTTTGGTGCCATTCGACAACCAGAAGGAAGATCGACATGAAAGCACTACTTCTAGCAGCCTGTTTGCCGGCCCTGGCCGAGCCAGTCGCGGCCCAACCCTGTCCGCTGGACGGAGGCAACGCCCCGCTTGCCCTTCACAAATCGTGGATCATGGAGGGGTGGGAACGCAATGAAGGCGACCCGCCCTTCGTCTTCGCCGAGAAGATGAGCCGCTACTATGATGTGAAGGCACCCCGGGGCGTCTTCTACGACAATTTCGCACCCGGCCCGACACAGCTTTTCGACAACGCCGCTGTCTACGGAGCGAACTGGGAGAACCTCCAGAATGGCGCACGCTCTGTTCGCCACGCGCTCACCGGCGGTGATGATCAGATTACGGGAGGCGATGTCGCCTCCACGACAATCGGTTTTGTCGGGCAGATCAGCCGCCTCGACGGAGAGGTCGTCGCATTCGACGGGCGCTCGCAGCTCGGTTGGGTCTGCATCGACGGCGCGGGGAAGATCCGTCAGGAGCTGAATTACGCGCGGGTGGTCAAACCGCAGGATATTGCACGCTTCTATCGGCAGCAGGCGGAAGGCAAATGAGCATGTCCGATGCCACCCATCCCTATGTCGGCATGTGGGTTACGGCAGATGGCCATATCCGGCATCAACTCCTGCCAACCGGCCGCTATCTCGAGGCGCGCGGCAATCGCGAGCGCGCCTACGAGGGACGTTACGAGATAAATGCGAGCCACATCTACTATTGGGACGACACGGGGTTCACCGCCGACGGCGAGTTCGTTGACGGCATCCTGCACCATGCCGGCATGATCCTCTATCGGCAATAGACGGTGGAGGGGGACCAGGCGTGAATTTCGCGCCCGGCCTTTCCGATACGGCTCACGCAGCCGGCGGGCAGCGTGGCCATCGATCTGGCGGAAATGGATGTATGCGAAACAGGCCTGCGATAGGATCGCGGGCCTGATTCATTTTCGGTGCCCCACCATGGACGAGAAGACGCCTGCCCGCCGGCGCACCGGCGACCTCACCAGCGGCCCGATCCCGCGCACGCTGCTGCTGTTCGCCTTGCCGGTGCTCGGCTCCAACGTGCTGCAGTCGCTCAACGGTTCGATCAATGCCGTATGGGTCGGCCGCTTCCTCGGCGAGGCGGCGCTGACCGCGACCTCCAACGCCAATCTGGTGCTGTTCCTGATCCTCGGCACGGTGTTCGGCATCGGCATGGCCGCCACCATCCTGGTCGCGCAGTCGGTCGGCGCCCGCGACCTGCCGGAGGCGCGGCGCATCGTCGGCACCAGCGCCACCTTCTTCTTCCTCGTCTCGGTGGTGTTCGCCGTCTGCGGCTGGATCTGGGTCGACGCCATCCTCAACACGCTGGGCACGCCGGCCGACGCGCTGCCGCTGGCGCGCTCCTACCTGCGCATCATCTTCGTCGCCGTGCCGATGATGAACCTGTTGTCCTTCGTCATGACGGTGTTGCGCGGTGCCGGCGATTCGCGCACGCCGTTCGTCTTCATGGCGCTGGCGGTCGTCCTCGACATCGTGCTCAACCCGCTGCTGATCCGCGGCCTCGGGCCGTTCCCGGAGCTCGGCATCGCCGGATCCGCCACCGCCACGCTGATCGGCCAGACGGTGAGCGTGATCGCCATCCTGGTCGTGCTCTATGCCCGCAAGCATCCGCTGAGGCTCGCCGGCGCCACCCTCGCCCTGCTGCGGCCCAATCCGGCGCTGCTCAGGATTGTCGTCTTCAAGGGCGTGCCGATGGGCCTGCAGATGATCGTGATTTCCGCCGCGGCGCTGACGGTCATGGGCATCGTCAATTCCTACGGTTCTCAGGTCGCCGCCGCCTACGGCATCGCCGCGCAGCTCTGGACCTATATCCAGATGCCGGCGCTCGCCATCGGTGCCGCCGTCTCCTCGATGGCTGCGCAGAATGTCGGCGCCGGGCGCTGGGATCGCATCGGCAAGGTCGCGGCTTCGGGCGTCGGCTTCAACCTGGTGCTGACCGGCGCGCTGGTCTTCCTGCTGTTTTTCTTCGACCGTTCGATCCTCAGCCTGTTCCTCAGCACCGACAGCGCGGCCATCGACATCGCCGCCCACATCAACAATGTCGCGTCCTGGTCGTTCATCCTGTTCGGCGTCACCATCGTGCTGTTCGCCACCGTGCGCGCCACCGGCGCGGTGATGCCGCCGCTGATCATCCTGGTGATCTCCGTGCTGATCGTGCGCACCGGCTTTGCCTATTTCTTCAGGAGCGTGATCGGCGAGGAGGCGCTTTGGTGGAGCTTTCCGGCCGGCTCGATCACTTCACTGGCGCTGGCCGCCGGCTACTACCGTTTCGGCGGCTGGCGCACCATGCACATGATCGAGGGCAGGCCGGCCGCCGGCGAGCCGCCGGACACCGGTCTCGGCGTGCCGCGCCAGCGCGCGAACATGGCGCCCGAAGCGCCGAACGGCTAGAGCAATTTTCAGGAAAACTGCTCAGCGGTTTTCCGTCCGGAATTGCGCCAATCTATCAAAAGCCGCCTTAGCGCGCGTATCTCGCACCGAAGCCGAGCGCCACCAGCGCAAAGACCGTGATCATGCCGGCAAAGGCCAGGCTTGCTGCCGTCGCGCTCGTCCAGCTCGACAAGATGCCGATGCCGATCACCGGCAGCGCGTTGCCGGAGAAGCAGCAGATGAAGAAGGCCGACACCACTTCGGCGCGCCGGTCGTCCGGCGCGATCTGGTTCACCACCTGCAGGCCGCCGCGATAGCCGAGCGCCGCCGCCACGCCGCACAAGGCGGTTGCGGCGATCATGATTGCCATGGACGCATAGACTTGCGCGGCAACGACCAGCACCACGGTCGGGATCATCAGCGCGAGCGCCGCCAGCATGGTGATGCGGCTGGACAGCCGCACCGTCAGCAGGATGGTCGCCGCCGCCACCATCGACAGCTCGAAGAACAGCGCGCCGGCCTCGGCATGATTCGTGACCTGCAACTGCTGCGCCAGAATGCTTGGCGCCAGCGCCGCGTAGAAGCCGACCAGCGCCATGGCCCCGAAGCCGGTCACCGCCGGCGCCACGAAGGCCGCGCGGATGTCGGCGGGCACCGACAGCCGTGGCCGCATCGAGACATCCGAGAGCCGCCCTGGCCGCGACACGGTTTCCGCGTGCGCCAGATCAAGAGCGTGACCAGGGCAAGCAGCGCCAGATAGAGCGCGAATGTCAGCCTGAGCGGCCAGGGCGCGTATTCGGCAAGCATCCCCGACACCAGCGCGCCGAGGCCGAGGCCGACGAAATTGGTGCTGGTGGCGATGGTTGCGGCGCGCGATTTGTCCTCGCTGTCGATCAGCTCGGCGAGCCAGGCGGTGCCTGTTCCCGCGCCGACGCCGATGCCAAGACCGCTCAGGATGCGGGCGATATCGAGCCAGGCGACGTTCTCGGCGAACAGGAAAAGCAGCGCGCTGACAAGGGCGGTCGCCATCGCCGCCAGGGCGGCCGGGCGGCGGCCGATGGCATCCGACAGCCGTCCGAACACCAGAAGCGCCGCCAGATTGCCGACGACATAGACGGCATAGACCAGCGTGAGCGTCATCTGGGAGAAGCCGAAGGCGTGTTTGTAGATGATGTAGAGCGGCGTCAGCACCGTGCTGCCGGCAAACAGCGCCGCGATCATGGCGGCGACGGCGGTGGTCGCGGCGCCGCCGCCGAGTTCATTGTCGCGCGTGATGCCTTGAGCGTAGGTCGTCATGTCGACGTCCTTCTTTTAGGGGGATGCCCGCCTAACGTGTAGGTGGTGACGGCCGTTCCGCTCGCCCAATACGCTCCTGACAGGATGGTCAGTATGGCGCCGCGCGAAATCCTCTCGTACCCTTCGCCTGTTCAAGGGGAGAATCGATGGGCAAAGGACGGGTCGAAGCATTCACCGATGGCGTCGTCGCCATCATCATCACCATAATGGTGCTGGAGCTGAAGGTGCCGCATGGCGAGGATTTTTCCGCCCTTGCGCCGTTGTGGCCGGTCTTCTTCAGCTACGTCCTGTCCTTCATCAATGTCGGCATCTACTGGAACAATCTGCACAACATGTTCCACACCGTGCAGCGCGTCGACGGATATGTCCTGTGGGCGAACCTCAACCTTCTGTTCTGGCTGTCGCTGATGCCGGTGACGACCGCTTTCATGGGCGAGAACCATTTCGCGCCGGTGCCGGTCGCCGTCTACGGCGCCGACCTGGCGCTCTGCGCCGTCGCCTACACGATCCTGGTAACCAAGCTGCGCCACCTGCACGGCGCGGACACGACCTTTGCCAGGGCGGTGGGCC
The DNA here is from genome assembly GCF_003998845.1 of Mesorhizobium sp. M4A.F.Ca.ET.022.05.2.1. Lineage (NCBI taxonomy): Bacteria > Pseudomonadati > Pseudomonadota > Alphaproteobacteria > Hyphomicrobiales > Phyllobacteriaceae > Mesorhizobium > Mesorhizobium sp. M4A.F.Ca.ET.022.05.2.1. Next base: position 9,126 of record NZ_RZOJ01000110.1, read on the forward strand.
AAGACAGGAAGGGCAAGGTTTCGCTGGCGATCTACATAGCTGGTGTGCTGCTCACCTTCGTCAACCAGTGGATTGGCGTCGCCCTCTATGTGGCGGTGGCGATAACCTGGTTCGTGCCGGACAGGCGCTTCGAGAAGCTTATCGAAAAATAGACGACGCTACGTCCGCATCGCCTTCAGCTTTTCAGCCACCGACGCCGCGAGGTCGGCATAGCGCTCCTCCAGCCGCTCGGCCGCCTTGATGACGGGGAAGTCATGGTCGAACTTCTCCAGCGCCATGCGCAGCTTCTCGACGAAGTCGGCCTGCTTCTCCAAAGCCGAGAACAGTGTCTTGACCTGCGCCTCGCTGATGTCGGGATTGGCCAGCATCTTCGGCACCTCGCGGCCCATCTGGTCGCCGGTGGCGGTCTGCTCCTTCAGGATTTCGGCCCAGTCGGTCAATCGGCAGTCTCCTTCGATTGGGGCAGCATGCGCGGCGGCCGCCCATGCGGTCAACCCGCCAACGTCGAAGCGGACTTGCCTGAGCCTGATCCGGCGTTAAGTTCGGCGCAACCTCGAACAAGGACCCTGCCATGACCACCGACGCCGAATTCCAGTCCGCCCTCCCGGCCCTCGCCTCCGGCAACGTCGCCGTCATCACCGGCGCCGCCAGCGGCATCGGCCTTGCCGCCGCGAAGAGGTTTGCGGCCATGGGCATGAAGATCGTGCTGGCCGATATCGGCGGGGCGCGCCTCGACGAGGCAAGCCGGGCGGTCGCCGCGATCGGCGGCGACGTGCTTGCCGTCGCCACGGATGTTTCCGCGCCGACGAAGTCGATCGGCTGGCGGAAACGGCGCAAGGCGCCTTCGGCGACGTGTCGCTGCTGATGAACAATGCCGGTGTCGGCAACAATCCCGGCAAACCGTGGGAAAACCGGGATGCCTGGAAGCGGCTTCTCGCCATCAATTTCTGGGGCGTCGTGCATGGCGTCGAGGCCTTCGCGCCGGCCATGCTGGCCTCGGGCAAACCCGGCCTGATCATCAACACCGGCTCCAAGCAGGGCATCACCACGCCGCCCGGCAACCTCGCCTACAACGTCTCCAAGGCCGGCGTAAAGACCTTCACCGAGGGCCTTGCCCACGCCTTGCGCAACGAGCCCGGCGCAAGGATCTCGGCTCACCTGCTCATTCCCGGTTTCACCTATACCGGCCTGACCGAAGGCGCGACCGAGAAGCCGGCCGGCGCCTGGACCGGCGAGCAGGTCATCGACTTCATGCTCGCCTCGCTCAAGCACGGCGATTTCTACATCCTTTGCCCCGACAATGAGGTGGCGCGGCCGATGGACGAAAAGCGCATGGCCTGGGCGATCGGCGATATCATCGAGAACCGGCCGGCCCTGTCGCGCTGGCATCCGGACCACAAGGACGCTTTCGCGGCCTTCATGAGCCGCTAAAGCAATTCCAGAAAGTTTTCCGTACGGAATTGCGTCAGAAACAAGAGACAGAGCGGTTCAGCGTTTCATTGAAATGATGAACCGCTTTGGCGGACCCGCTCAGGCGGCAGCCTTCTTCCTTGCACCGTTCTTGCCCGCCACGGCCTTCTTGGCAGCCAGTTCGGCGATCTTGCGGTCATGCCGTTTCGCCGCTCGCTCGCACTTCGCGCGGATCTCCTCGACCTCCGATTCAGTCAGATGCTCGATGCCAATGAAGTGATTGTGGGCGCGGCCCACCCGGATCAGTTCGTCAAGTTTGGCTTGGATCGCCGCGCCGTCGCGGTTCTGGGTGTTCTGAATGAGGAACACCATTAGGAAGGTGGCGATGGTGGTGCCGGTGTTGATGACGAGCTGCCAGGTGTCGGAAAAGCCGAAGAACGGCCCGCTCAGCGCCCAGACGACCACGATCAGCACGCAGGCGGCGAAGGTCGGCGGCATACCGGCCACATGAGCCACCCAATTGGCAATCCTGGTGAAAAGTCTCTCGATCATCGGAATCTCTCGACTGTCGCGCGAACTCCGGAAGAAACAGCCAACGCACGCTCCCGGTTCCCCTGAACCGATCGGGACCGTGCAATCCGGCACACGCGGAAAGCGCAGGCGCAGGAAAAAACACCTTATGGGTTTATTGCCATAGTGCCGGAGCAGGCAGGAAAAGCCTGTTCCTTCCGCTTCACGGCGGTTTACCTCCGACCCCTTCCGCTGCGCCACCCCCGCTTGGCGGAAGGGGTTTATTCCGCGGAAATTAGGCTGCGTCGTTTTCCCAGCGGTCGAGGAATGACTCGATCGGCATTTGCTGCATGTCGGGAACAGCCCCCGCCAGTTTCTCCGGCGGCCAGTCCCACCAGCCAAGCTGTTCGATCCGCGCCGCGATGTCGGCGGCGAAGCGCGGACGCAGCGGCCTGGCCGGCACGCCGGCGACGATCGTATAGGCCGGCACGTCATGCGTGACCAGCGCGTTGGCGCCGACGACCGCGCCATTGCCGATGGCGACACCTGGCATGATCACCGCGCCATGGCCGATCCATACGTCGTGGCCGATGCTGACGGACCTTGCCTGCCGTCGCTCCCGGAAGGCCGCGTCGACGCCCAGCCAGCGGAAATACTCGTTCGGCCGGTAGCTGACCTTGTGCTGCGTCAACCGCTCGATCGGATGCTCCAGCGCATTGATGCGGCTGTTGGCGGCGATCGAGCAGAATTTGCCGATCGTCGTGTAGATCGCCTCGGCGTGGCGTTCGAAATAGGAAAAATCGCCGACCGTCACCTCGCGCAGGATCACTCGCTCGCCGATCGAGGCGTAGCGGCCGAGCTTGCAGGCCTTCAGTTCCGCGGTCGGATGGATGCGCGGCTCAGGGTCTTTCAGGACGAGGTTTTCGGCACGGTCCATGGGGCGGCTTTACCCCCACGCGATTGGTCCCGCAAGGCGGGAGCAATTGTCCCGCGCAATTGCTGCTGCAAAGCGGAAGCAATTGTCGTGCCGACAAACAGCCCCAGAGAGCCTGCCCCGCTTATTGCGGCTTGCCCTTGGTCCAGACCACGTTCTGGCCGTAGAGCGGGATCGTCGTGACCGACATCTTCGCCGACCCGTTCTGCACCTGGCGTGAATGCGAGAGATAGATCAGCGTCTCGTTCTTCTTGTCGTAGATGCGGTTCACCACCTGCTTCTTCCAGATCAGGCTGATGCCCTGCTTGAACACCTCCTCGCCGCTTTCGCCCATGTCGATGTCACCGATGGTGATCGGTCCGGTCTGGCGGCAGGAGATCGACGAATCGGACGGATCCTCGAACCAGTTGCCCTTGTGCAGGCGATCGATGACGCTGCGATCGAAATAGGCGACGTGGCAGGTGACGCCCTCGACTTTCGGATCCTTGATTGCCTCGACCATGATGTCGTTGCCGACCCAGTCGACGCCGACCTTGCCGACCTCCTCGGCCGCCGCGGCGCCAGCGCCAAGAACGAGGCATGCGGCAAGCGCGCCGCCGATCAGTTTTCGCAAGGAAGCCTCCTCGGTTCGAGTTGCCGGTCTCAGGTGGGACTGAGGTGGCTTGTTTACAAGCTAGGCCTGGCGGAACCTCAACATCTGCCGCAGCACGTCGCTCCTGAGGACAAAGTGCTGGACCAGCGCGCCGGCGATATGCAGCAGCACGACATAGAGCAGGATGTTCTTGCCCACCACATGCACCAGCCCTGCCCCCGGCACCTGCAGGAACCAGGCGGCAGCGCCCGAAAGCGGCACGATGAAGATGAGCGCATAGATCAGCAGATGCGCCGCCTTGGCCAGCAGCCGCAGCGCCGGATCCTCCATGCCCGAGACCGGTGGCACACCGCGCGTCGCCCTCAGCCAAAGCCGCCACGTCGCGAGAACGAGCACCGCAAGGCCGAGCACGACATGCATGTAGGCCAGCGGCAGATCTCCGGCGGCGGCCTCCTGCCCGCGGCGAAAGGCACGCCAGACATGCTCCATGCCGTCATGGGCTAGGAACTGAACCAGGATCAGCACGGCGATGCCCCAATGCAGCCAGATCTGGGTCTTCGAATAGGAGGCTGCCTGCATGTCGGTCCATCGCTGAAATGTCTACCGCGAAGATAGATTGGGAGAAAAACCGGTCAAATTAAGGATTGGTAATATACCGCCAAGGGCCACTGCCGCATCGATCCGGTTGCGGCAACGCGGCATCTTTGCCTCGGCCGCCTCTACCCGCTAAGACTTGCTCGGACAAGGCGCCTGATTGGGCGCCCAATGAAATCACGACGGACATTTCCTGATGATGCGCTCAATCCTGGTCGGCATTCTCGTCCTGATGGCGGCAGGCATCGGCTGGCTCACCTTCGACTGGTACCGCGGCCACTATGGCGGTGAGCCCTACGGCGGGGCTTTCGCGCTGGTCGACCAGAAGGGCGCCCCGATCACCGAGGCCGCATTCAGGGGTCATCCGAGCGTCGTCTTCTTCGGCTTCACGCACTGCCCTGAGGTTTGCCCGACCACGCTCTTCGAGATGACCGGCTGGCTGAAGACGTTGGGCGACGAGGGCAAGAACCTCAATGCCTATTTTGTCACCGTCGACCCCGAGCGCGACACGCCCGAGGTTGTGAAAGCCTATGTCGGCAATTTCTCCGACCGCATCGTCGGCATCAGCGGCGACCCCGACAAGGTCCATGCCATGGCCAAGGCCTTCGGCATATACTGGAAGAAGGTCGACACCGGCGACGGCGACTACACGATGGACCACACCGCCTCTGTGCTCTTGCTCAATGGCAAGGGCGAGTTCTCCGGCACCATCGCCTATGGCGAAAGCGCCGACGCCGCCGTTGCCAAGCTGAAGCGCCTGGCGAACGAAGGCTGACACGATCCGATGGCGCAGACGCGGCTCCATTTCACCGCCGGCAAGATCGAGGCCGATCGCATCTTCGCCGCGCTCGATGCGGCCTTCGAGGATGAGGGCCTGCCGCTTGCCGTGCTGGAGGTCGACGAGGATCGCGACATCCACGAAGTCTCGCTCTATGCCGATGGCGACGTCGATGCGGTCGAGGCGCGGGTGAAGGACATTCTTGCCAGCCTGGCGCTGACGAAGCCGATCGAACGCGAAACGCTGCCCGAAATCGACTGGGTAGCGCGCTCGCTGGAGGGCTTGAAGCCGGTGCGCGCCGGCCGCTTTTTCGTCCATGGCGCGCATGACCGCGACAAGCGCCACAGCGGCGATCTCGCCATCGAGATCGAGGCTGGGCTTGCCTTCGGCACCGGCCATCACGGCACAACCGCCGGCTGCCTTGAAATGCTGGCGAAGGTCGTGCGGCGCGAGCGGCCGCGCAACGCCCTCGACCTCGGCACCGGCAGCGCCGTGCTGGCGATCGCGCTGGCGAGGCTGGCGCATATCCCGGTGCTGGCGACCGACATCGACCCGGTCGCGGTCAAGGTCGCCGCCGCCAATGCCCGCCTCAACCACGTCAAGGCGCTGGTCGAAACCGTGACCGCGCCGGGCTTCCACCACCCGATCTTCAGCAGGCACGCGCCGTTCGATCTGATCGTCGCCAACATATTGGCGCGGCCGCTGATGCGGCTGGCGCCGGAAATGGCGAAGCACATCAGGCTCGGCGGCTCGCTCGTGCTGTCCGGCATTCTCGATCGCCAGCGAGACGCCGTGGTCTCGGCCTATGTCGGCCAGAGCTTCCGCCACGTTCGCACCCTGCACCGCGAGGGCTGGGTGACGATCCATCTCAAGCGCTGAAATTGGACCAATCCGACCTTCCGGAATCGATTCCGGTTTTCGGGGCCATGCGCTACGGTCGCGCCGAACAGAGGAGGCCCATCATGTTCCAGACCTTCGATTCGGCGGGCGATCCGTCTGTCGGCAAGCCGCGCGTGGCGCTGCTGCGGCAATGGTTGGCTGAGAACAAGCTCGATGGTTTCATTGTTCCCCGCGCGGACGAGCACCAGGGCGAGTATGTCGCCGACCGCTCGGCGCGGCTGAAATGGCTGACCGGCTTCAGCGGCTCGGCCGGTGTCGCCATCGTCCTTAGCGACCGCGCCTTCGTCTTCGTCGACGGGCGCTACACGCTGCAGGTGCGCAGCGAAGTCGATCTCGACATCTTCGCCATCGAGAGCCTCATCGACAACCCGCCTGCCGTCTGGATCAAGGACAATCTCGGCAAGGGTGCACGCTTGGGCTTCGACCCATGGCTGCACACGCTGAGCGAGGTCAAGGCGCTGAGGGCCTCGGCCGAGCAGTCCGGCGCGACGCTGGTGCCGCTCGACAAGAACCCGATCGACATCATCTGGAAGGATCAGCCCGAGCCGCCTGTAGCGCCCGTCGAAGTTCATCCGATCGGCTTCGCCGGCGAACTGGCCAAGGACAAGCTGGCGCGGCTGGGGGCGGCGATCGACAAGGACGGCGCGACGCATGCCGTGCTCACCGACCCGTCGTCGATAGCCTGGGTCTTCAACATCCGCGGCGGCGACGTGCCGCACACGCCGCTGGCGCTTGGTTTCGCGATCCTTGCCGCCGACGGCAAGCACCAGCTCTTCATGGACCAGCGCAAATTCCCGCGCATGGTTGCCGCCTATCTCACCCAGCTTGCCGATCCGCACGAGCCAGGCGAGTTCGAGGCGGCCGTTGTCGCGCTGGCCAAGGGCGGCGCCAGGATTGCGCTCGACCCCGTTTTGGCGGCTGAGAAGCTGAGGATTTTGGTCGAGGGCAACGGCGGTACGGTGGTCTCCGCGCCCGATCCAGCCCGCATTCCGCGCGCCACCAAGA
>NZ_RZOJ01000111.1:0-15810 GCF_003998845.1 Mesorhizobium sp. M4A.F.Ca.ET.022.05.2.1
GGGGGATATAGGGAACTTTCCCGTTTTTCCCGGCAAGGCGGGGGACGATCATTTCCTTCGAATTTGATGGAGACCGCTATGACGGAAGCCGAGATTTCGGACCTGTACGATAAGCATGCCGACGCGATTGATCGCGCGGTGTCATCGATGCCGGGGATGCCGGTATTCGACGAGTGCGGCTCTCTCGACGCGACCTGCCGCGATTACATGATAATGCTGGTCGGTGCTCTGCTCGTTTGCGGTGTGCCAATCGACGAAGCCAGCGAGTTGGCTGCCAGCATCACTTCAATTGTAAGCAGCCCCATGCGCGAAAACCATGGTCGCGAGGTAGGGCACTGTTGATCACTACCGGCATGCGCGCTCTGCCCGTCAGGGTGGCACCTGGTCTCGCATTACGCTACCATCAGTTTATGCCGATCCTTCGGAACCCGCGCCACGAACGTTTTGCGCAAGGCATCGCCAAGGGCCTGAGTGGCAAGGCCGCCTACATCGATGCAGGATTTGGGGCGCGCGACAATGCCGCCGAAGTGAATGCCGCTCGACTGCTCAGGAATGCTCAGGTGAAGAGCCGTCTCGGGGAACTGCAAACAGGCCACGCCCAAAGGACCGCAGTGACGGTCGAAGGCATCGTCGCCGAGTTGGAGGAAGCCCGAGCGGCGGCGCTGGCCCACAAACAGCTTGCTGCGGCTGTTGCCGCCTCGTTGGGCAAGGCGAAGCTCCTCGGGCTGATCGTCGACCGCGCCGAGGTCGAGCAGACGCTTCGCCGCCCGATGCGCGAGCCCGGCGAGGTCATGCAGATGAGCCTCGAAGAGTGGGAGAGGCGGTTCAAGCCGAAGACGGTCGCGTCGTAGATCGAAAAATAACGCTATTCATCCTCCCAGATTTCCGACACGCCATTCCGAACTCGATAGCGCTGGATGCCCATCCGACCATCCTCCTGGCGACACCTAATGGTCATTTCACCATTGGCCGTGATTACGATCTTCGACTTGCGCCAGATTTCCGGCATGCGGCCCACATAGGAAATCAACATTGCCAACGCCTTCTCCAGTGCCTCTTCGCTACCGTGGCCCCCTGGAAGAACCACTACACCGGGATTGGAGTGCTCTGGGAAGCTACGGTCGTCCATGAAATCGGTGTCGTGCGTGAGCAAGATGCGCCCCGTTCGCCACGCATGTTGAAAAACGGCCTCGTCGCTCTTGCCGTTGAGGTCTTCTTGCCAAACGTCGCGGACGTTGAAACCCTGATCTCGGAGGGCGCGAGCCACATCTGGACCTAAGCTTTCATCGACTAAGAATTTGGAATGCGCCGAACGCGCCCAGTCCAGAGCGACTTCGGCAACATCAGCCGGGTCGTTAGCAAGCCTTACCCACGCCATTGAGGCGTTCCTTCTGCTTAAACGGCCTCGAAATGGGTAGAAGCCGCTGATTTCAATCTACAGCTTGGCGACAGCCGCTACCATGGACATTTCCCCGATAGGAGCGTTGTAAGTTTTGCAAATGAGCGTATATAAATATGACGAAGCACGAGATGCGCTCATGAAGCCTGCAATTTCCTACCTTCGCGTCAGCACAATCGGCCAAGGCCGCTCCGGTCTCGGGATCGAGGCCCAACAGCAGGTCATCGCTCGGTTTGCCGAGGCCGAAGGCTTTGACATCGTCGGCGAGTTCGTGGAGGTCGAAACCGGCAAAGGGACCGATGCACTCGAAAAGCGACCGCAACTTGCCGCCGCACTCGCCACCGCAAAGAAAGCCGGTGCGCCAGTCGTCGTCGCAAAGCTCGACAGACTTAGCCGCGATGTCGCCTTCATTAGCGGATTGATGGCAAAGCGCGTGCCCTTCATCGTTGCCGAGCTTGGTCGTGATACCGATCCGTTCATGCTTCACATCTATGCGGCGCTTGCCGAGAAAGAGCGCGCGCTCATCAGCGGGCGCACAAAGCAGGCCCTGGCGGCGGCCAAGGCGCGCGGCGTCAAGCTCGGCGGCCCGAAGATCACCGATGCGGCTGCGCGCTCCCGTGAGGTCCGTACTGCCCGGGCAGATGCCTTTGCGGCAAATGTCGCCCCTATCATCGAGCAAATTCGGGCGAGCGGTGCTACCTCGCTGCGGCAGGTCGCCGAGGCGCTTAACTCGCGCGGTATCGGAACCCCACGCGGCGGGTCATGGTCAGCTATGCAAGTCAGTGACGTTCTCAAGCGGATGTCGGCAGCGCCGGGGCCACGTGAAGCCGAGCCGGAACCGCAGAGGCCCGAGGTCGAGGGCGATGAGCTCCGCCGGACGCGGCGGCTGAGGCGGCAGCCGTAGCGCCAAGGTGCCCCCCTCTGGGGTTTCCCGAAGGCCGGGGTGGGGTAGCTGTGGGGGGCCCCACCTTCCCGCACACTCACAGTTTCCAACGGCCTCAAGCATACATAAGCTAAATCGCGAATGACGATAGGGAGGGGTACTGCAGATGTGGCAATGGCTTTCACAACTCCAGGGCGCACAATCTAGCCTCGTTGGCTCATTTGCAGGTTTCGTATTTGGCATCGCAGCGCTGATCGTGGGCGCGCTTTTCAATTTTCGGCTCAACCGCAAGAGGGACGCATTTCTTCGAACCGAAGAGGCGGATGCGGTCGCCGCCGCACTCTACGGCGAGATCATATTGATACGTGAGGAATTGGCGCGAACTGCCAACCTCGTAGCTAGGACGGAAATGAGAACGGGCTCTTTCAACACCCACTTTCTCGAACTGATCCGATTGCCAGACCCGCTGCTCTACAAGGCTCTTGCGAACAAGTTGGGCCTACTCGATCCGAAGCTAATTCTGGCAGTCACCGATTTCCACACCAACTTGGAACTCGTTCGCGCTTGGCTCCCCCACCTCGTAACGAGCGAGGATCGTGGCTTCGACTACAGTCCGCTTTCAGTGCTGGAGCCTGCAATAAAAGCAATAGAAGGCATCAAGCCGGCTATCGAGGCACTGGCAGCGAACATGCGCGTCGAGTTGCCAACTGACCCAGAGCTTGGCGCAGTGTACGCTGTCGCTGAGAATGAACGGGAGAAGTTTGATGAAGCATAGCTCGGAAGCGGTCGCGCGCTTTGCCCGCCCGGCAATGCTGCCGTACAGACGTGAGCGGACAGTTTGTCAGTAGACTTGCTGTCGCGCTTTTGAGCGCCTCTTCGAATTGCTGTGGCAGTGTTATGATATGGCTGAGTTAGCCCCGAGACGGGCTATCGGATAGCGAGCAAAACGACATGAGCACCCCCGCGATCACCCGCCGTACTCTTCTGGCGCTGACCGGCGCAGTAGTTGCCGTCGACCCGGCATCCGCTGAAGTAAGGCCCTCGCCGAGGCTACAGGCACTAATAGCGGCACATGAGGCGGCCTATGCCGCATTCCACAGTGTTGTTCATCGAGCGGGGAGCAGAAGGGACGACCGCGAGTGGGCCGACGGGGTCGAGCAGCAGGCGCTGCTGGCCGTCTGCTCCTATCCTGCGGTCAGTCGGGACGACTGCCGGGTCAAGGCGGAATACCTGCTCGCCGTCGAGGCTCGCGGCGAACTCGATCTGCAAGAGCATGTGCAGGCCATCTTGCGCTCGATGCTGCGAAGCTGATGAACGCCGGGACCCCATGGAGCGTCTTCCTTGGCGAGGCTTATTCTCGCCGCTCGGCATGCTCAGCCCCGACGAGGTGGGGACGTCAGTAACGGCCAAGCGAGCATCGGCCTCGCTCCAAACTTAAACCTTTGTCGTCTGCTTGAAAGACCTTTGCTTGTTTTCAGCATCGGCTATGTAGCCCTTCATCGCTGTTGCCACTCGTTGACTGGCAGCAGTCTCAAGCCAAAATTCTGGCGTTGCGGCTAAGTCGGCGAGTATGCGTAGCCGATGGCGCAGGCGAGCAAATGCATCTGCCTTCAGAGTATTCTTCAGAGCTGTCTCAGTCGCTTCGCGGATCGGGCCCTCTACTGGGTCTAAGTAAATGTCTCTTCCTTGGCTGATAATCTCGATTACGTCGATATATTCCCATGGAACAGTTGATCTAGCATAGGTGTTAAACAGCTGAAAAGCGGTTCCTCGCGCATACCTCTCCGATGTATTCGCGCGAATGTCACCGGCACCGCAATACAAGCGGTAGGCTCTGAGATGTAGCCGCAAAGCCTCGGTTAGATCTTTCAAAGCGTCCGAGGGATCAGTTACTAGGCGCTCTTGGGCGCGGGCGTATAGGCTCGTCGCTTTACGGCCAGTCATCTCCATTTTCTCTGGTTCGCTATACCGCTTCCCCTCCAGAACACGGTCTGCAATCTTGATGCACCACCCATCGTTGATGCCGCTGTTTTTTTCAGCAGCGAACCAAGCTCTCAGATACCTGTAATCGGGCTCGAAATTCATTGAAAACGCATACCCGAAAGCATCTCTCACCTCGCTAAGGCGCGGTGGCGAAAAGCAAGCTGACGCATAGCCTAAAACAGTTCGAAAGAATGGGTCTTCGGTCACAAACGGCGGCAGGGTTCTATCGGAAACTAGGCGAAAAGCCTCCCTAACCTTGTCAGCCGCATGCTCTTGGTAACGCGTAGGAAGAAGACGTTCAATTTGCGACGCAATGTTTGCCACGCGCGGGTTGCTTACAGCCACGTGACGTCGGTAGGCTTTTACCCGCTCCCTTAGCAACTGGTAGCCGACTAGCTGAGAGCGCTTGTTTGTCACGAAGGCTTTGGTGAGCGGCGCAAGCGCATAAAGCGTATTGCTTCCTGCATCATCGATTTGCAAGAACATCTCGCGTACCGCGCCTATGGCATCACTCACGCCGGAGGCGTCAAATTGCAGCACGCTCTGCAGGTCGTTAAAAGTTGTAGGCTCACTAAATTCCGACAATGCAGCTAATAACAGCTTGGGCGCGCTAGAAGGTAGCGCGTCCCACTCACGCAGAAACACGTAATCGCGGATCGCGTCGCCGGTCTGCTGCTGGAAGAGTTCGGTAGCGCGCTCATAAGTGCCGGAGGTACGACGAAGCGCGATAACACTTTCAATTACGAGCGGGCGTCTTTCGGATATTTCGGAGAGCCGGTGCATCCTGAACTCAGGAGTGGGGGGTGGCACGGCGAAGTGCTGTACGCATTCAGTGACAAACTGCTCATAGTCCTCGTCGCCCAAACCTGGAACTTCAATCGCATTGCCCAACGACTGGCTGGGGGCATTGCGAAGCGTATATACCACCTTGGAGGTTCGCGACGCCCGGCAAAGCGCGCGATAAAGGAAATCAGACCCCGGATCGATCCCTTTCGTGGTCAAGGTATCTACGTCGTCGATAACGAGAAGTATCGAGTTTATATCCAGGTAGGCTCTAACCTCGTTACGAAGTGCGTCCAGGGTAAGGCTTTGTAGGTAGCCCTCGTCTCTGCTCCATCCGCCGTAGAGCAATATCGCCCTTAGCAATTCCTGTTCATTACTGAAATCTCTATTTTCATTCTGAACTATTTTACCTTCTGAAACAGCAAGGGAGGTTTCCTTGGCGCTCACGAAAACGACTGCATCAAGCTTGTCATCTCCGTATAACTTAAGGCTGTCCCCATTTTCTTTAACTAGGCGCGCAAACTCATAGGCAATCGTTGTCTTGCCGGAGCCCCCTTTACCATGGAGATAGGTTCGAGGCTCATCGGATGCTTCCAACCAATGGAAGAGCTGGTCCAACACCTCGGTTCTTCCAACAAACCGCTGCTTTAGGGTAGCAGGACTGGGCGGAATTGACCCGTCCAGCGGTGGGACCTCGCTGGCCTCAGCCGGCAAACGGGCGCGGCAGAAAAGAACAGGATACTGCGGAGGCTCCGCTATCTTCACCTCATGCCCAACGCGTGTCCAGATAACCCCAGAACGATACTTTCCAATAGCTTTGTTGAAGCGATAGGGAGGTACTCCATCGGGTCTTGGTTTGACCAATAGAACGTCAACGTTACCAGCCGTTTCGGATATATATGACCTAAGCGACAACGGTGGCGACGAGCCAAGGAGCTGGCGAACTGCGAGGTTAAAGCGATCTAGATTGATCAGAACTTTGTTATGTCCGCCCGTCCGCTTCTTATCGTGAACACCAAAGACAATCACGCCTCCATGACAGTTCGAAAAGGCGCAGATCAGCCTCGCAATTCCGCCAAAATATTCGTCAGATAGCGAGAATGGCCACTGATCTTTGAAATCCCACTGAATGCCTTCTGCATCGTCAAACAAGCCATCCTCTTTCAGGAAGGCAGCGTATAAATCGCCTTGATCAGGAAGAACCCCTTCGGCACACCATTTGCTGATCGCAGCTTGATCCATTGAAGCCCCCCATGCTGACGGAGGCTTATATCGGTTCACGCCAGCCTGCAACTGTTTGGTGTGCCCTGTGCGACGCGACCGCTCACCTCTACCATTGGGCTTGCACCGAAGGCCCAGCAGGACTTGGGAAACTAATGTCCGTCAGACTGGTTGCGATTGTGCCTGTGCGCCGGTAGGTATCGGACAAGTGCATCGGGGGAGGGGCTAAGTGGCTGGCAACAACGGCAACGGCGATCTGGCGTTCTCGGCGGAATTGTTCAAGGCGGCGGACAAGCTGCGCGGCAACCTGGAGCCGTCGGAATACAAGCACGTCGCGCTTGGCCTGATCTTTCTCAAATACATTTCCGACGCCTTCGAGGGTCTACACGCCAAGCTCGCGGCGGACGAGCACGCCGATGCGGAAGACCCTGAGGAGTATCTGGCCGAAAGCGTGTTCTGGGTGCCGAAGGAAGCCCGCTGGTCGTTCCTGCAAGGCAACGCCAAGCGGCCTGAAATCGGCAAGCTGATCGACGAGGCGATGGAGGCCATCGAAAAGGCCCCCTCGAACGAGGGGCTGAAGGGCGTGCTGCCAAAGAACTACGCCCGCCCGACGCTCAACAAGACGATGCTCGGCGAACTGATCGACCTGTTCTCCAACATCGGCATGCATGATGGCACCGACAAGGCGAAGGACCTGCTTGGCCGGGTCTACGAGTATTTCCTGTCCGGCTTCGCCAGTTCGGAAGGCAAGCGGGGCGGCGAGTTCTTCACGCCCCGTTCCGTCGTGCGCACGCTGGTTGAGATGCTCGAACCCTACAAGGGTCGCGTCTACGATCCCTGCTGTGGCTCCGGCGGCATGTTCGTGCAGTCGGAAAAGTTCATCGAGGAACATGGCGGGCGGCGGCACGACATCGCCGTCTATGGACAGGAGATCAACCACACCACATGGCGGCTGGCCAAGATGAACCTCGCAGTGCAGGGGATCGACGCCGACATCCGCTGGAACAACGAGGGCAGCTTCCACCGTGACGAGTTGCTGGACCTGAAAGCCGATTTCATCCTCGCCAATCCGCCCTTCAACATCTCGGATTGGGGGGGCGAGCGGCTGGCAGACGATGTCCGCTGGAAATACGGCACGCCGCCCAAGGGCAATGCCAATTTCGCCTGGCTCCAGCACATTCTGCACCATCTCGCCCCGCGCGGCACGGGCGGCGTTGTGCTGGCCAACGGCTCGATGTCGTCGCAGCAATCCGGCGAGGGCGATATCCGTAAGGCGATGATCGAAGCCGACGTGGTGGATTGCATGGTTGCCCTGCCGGGGCAGTTGTTCTTCTCAACGCAAATCCCGGCCTGCCTATGGATATTGGCACGCGACAAGAGCGCCAACGGCCATCGTGACCGGCGCAGCGAAATCCTGTTCATTGACGCCAGAAAGCTGGGCTTCATGGTTGATCGCGTACGCCGCGAGTTCAGCGCCGACGATATCGGCAAGATCGCTGGGGCCTATCACCGATGGCGCAACAAGGATCATGCGAATGCGTATGCCGACGAGCCGGGCTTCTGCAAAGCAGCCAGGTTAGCTGACGTACGCGACCGTGGCCATGTGCTCACGCCGGGACGATATGTCGGTGCGGTGGATGCCGAGGATGATGGTGTCTCATTCGCGGAGAGGTTCCACGGGCTCAGAGAGCAGCTTCAGGCGCAGTTTGCAGAAGGGCGGGAGCTAGAGGAAAGGATCGAAAGGGCGCTTGCCGGAGTGTCCGGAGATGATTGAGATCCAGATCGTCAAGCTCGGACAGATCGTTCAGTTTCGAAACGGCGTAAATTTCTCACAGGCGGATGAAGGAAGAGGCATTCCCATCCTGAAGGTGAAGGACTTCGGAGCGCGACATACCGTTCCGATTGATGGTCTTGATGAACTTGAACGAGGGAAAATAGCGGTTCCCGAGAGCCAAATGTTAGCCCCGAATGACATCGTCATTATTCGCTCGAATGGCAATCGGGAGTTGGTTGGGCGTTCTATGATCTACGCTGGCCCCCCCAACCGGATCACGTTTTCAGGCTTTTGTATCCGCGCCCGCGTGAACAGCGACCGAGCCCTGCCTTCATATCTCCATTATTGGCTACGTTCACCCCTGACCCGGCAAACGTTTTCTCGTGAAGGTAACGGAACCGGCATCCAGAACATCTCACAGAGCTTTCTCTGCGAGCTTTCTGCCCCGCTGCCCCGGCTCGACGTGCAGAACGAAATCGTCGAAATCCTCGGTTCACTCGACAACAAGATCGAACTGAACCAGCGGATGAACGAAACGCTGGAGGCCATGGCGCAAGCCATTTTCCGCGACTGGTTCGTCGATTTCGGCCCAACTCGCCGCAAGATCGGCGGCGCAACGGATCCTATCGAAGTCATTGGCGGGCTTGTTACGGATCTCGGTCGGGCAAAGCAGCTGGCCGATCTGTTTCCAGCGAGTTTGGGTGACGATGGGATACCAGTCGGTTGGAGAACGCGGAAAGTGGCAGATGTCGCGGATCGGGTAGCAATGGGCCCGTTCGGATCGCGTATAACAAAGGACAACTTCGTCAGTCATGGTGTGCCAGTTATTCGAGGCAAGAACCTCACGGAGGGCTTTGTTGACCACGACTTCGTTTATCTGATCCCGGAAAAAGCGAACGAATTATCGACATCACAGGCTCGGCACGAAGATATTGTTTTCACGCACCGCGGCACTCTCGGCCAAGTGGGTCGCATTTATCCTGGCTCTCGCTATCCGGCGTATATCGTATCTCAGAGCCAATTGCTACTGTCGGTAGATCGTACGCAAACCAGCCCATTGTTCCTCTATTTCTTTTTTCGCTCAGAGGACGGACAGCGGAAATGGCTCGCGAACTCAGGAGGGGCAGGGGTGCCTGCGATAGCGCAGCCAACGCGAAGCCTGAAGTCCATTGAGTTCGTGGACCCGGGCAGCGTACTCGCGCAGCGCTTTGATGCCTGCGCCAGAATGCTTGAAGATCGCGCCCGTTCTGCAAAACGGGAGAGCGAAACACTCGGTTCAATGCGTGACCTGTTGCTGCCGAAACTGATGTCAGGAGAAATCCGCCTTCGTGAGGCCGAAAAACAGCTTGAGGCAGCGCAATGACCGACCCCCATGCTGCTCTGAAGGCACACTGCCAGTCCCGCCTTGATCGCGAGGCTGCAGAACACCCATCCGGACACCAGAATGTGCATGCCCGCCGCTATCTGCTGCCCCGCAAGGGGCGCAGCCCGATTGAGGCGGCGATCATCGTCAAGCCTGACAGCAAGCTTCAAATTTGGTGCGAGGCGGATGGCGTGGATCTGTCGAGGGTAAGCGGGCTCCAGCCTGAAAAGCGTCTCGGTAGCGAAACGTATTCGACTGTCGGCGCGAGCGGGAATGTACTCTACGGGCGTCATAGCGCGCTCAAGACTTTCGACCGCCTCCACCGAGGAGACGCGCTTCGGTTCGTGCCCGAGACCATCGGGGAGGTGGACCGTATTCTGGACATGCTCGCCAACCGGGGAGCGCCGTGACAGAGCCGGGAGGCAAAGGTATCGTCTACGAGCAGATCGAGGCCGACTACTCGCGGTACGGCTTCCACGAGGACATCGTCGAAGATGCCGCCGTCGGCATTTTCGAGGAGCTTGGCTACGTCTACGCGCCTGCTGCCCAGATTGCGCCCGACGGTACCGCGCCAGAGCGTGACGCCTATTCCGACACCATCCTGGCTTCACGGCTGACGGCGGCGGTCGAGCGGCTCAATCCTGCTATTCCCGCCGAGGCCCGCGCATCGGCGATCAAGCAGTTGTTCATCGCCGTGACGCCGTCGCTGGTCGAGGAGAACCGGCGCATTCATCGGCTACTCATGGAGGGCGTCGATGTCGAGTTCGTGGTAGCCGACGGCGAGATCAGGGGCGACAAGGTCTGGTTGATCGACTTCGACAATGTCGACAACAACGACTGGCTGGTGACCAACCAGTTCACGGTGGTCGAAGGCCGCCACAAGCGCCGCCCGGACATGGTCGTGTTCGTCAACGGCCTGCCGCTTGCGATCATCGAGTTGAAGAACGCGGGTGACGAGGCTGCAGACATTGGCGCGGCCTTCAACCAGCTTCAGACCTACAAGGCGCAGGTGCCGTCCCTTTTCAGGGCGAATGCAGTCCTGATCGCCTCCGATGGCGTGCTGGCGCGCATCGGCTCGCTGACGGCAGACGAGGAGCGCTTCATGCCCTGGCGCACTGTCACTGGCGCGGATGGCGATTTTACGCCGCATGGCCCGCGCGAGATGGCGACGCTGCTGCGCGGTGTCTTCGCCCGCAAGCGGTTCCTCTCCCTCCTGCGTGACTTCATCGTCTTCGGCGACAGGGGCGAGGGGCCCTTCAAGATCATCGCCGGATACCATCAGTTCCACGGCGCGTCCAAGGCGCTTGCCAGCGCCGTTGAAGCGGCTCGCCCCGACGGCGACCGCAAGATCGGCGTGATCTGGCATACACAAGGCTCGGGCAAGAGCCTGCTGATGGCGTTCTTCGGCGGCCTCATCGTGCGGTCGAAGCAGTTGCAGAACCCGACGCTGGTCGTGCTGACCGACCGCAACGACCTCGACGATCAGTTGTTCTCCACCTTCAGCCTTTGCCGCGACCTGATCCGCCAGAAGCCGGAACAGGCCGACAGCCGCGACGAACTGCGCCGCCTCCTCAATCGAGCGTCAGGCGGCGTGATCTTCACCACGGTGCAGAAGTTCTCACCCGAGACCGGGGAGGAGAGCTTCCCGATGCTGACCAACCGGCGCAATGTCATCGTCATCGCGGACGAGGCGCATCGCAGCCAGTACGGCTTCGACGCCAAGCTCGACAAGGCGACCGGCAAGCGCCGATACGGTTATGCCCACTACATCCGGCAGGCGATGCCCAACGCCTCCTTCATCGGCTTCACCGGCACCCCGATTGAGGCGGATGACGTGAACACGCCGGCGATCTTCGGCGAGTACATCGACGTGTACGACATCAGCCGGGCGGTGGAGGACGGCGCGACCGTTCCGATCTTCTACGAGAGCCGCTTGGCGCGCATCGAACTGGACGAAGACGAAAAGCCGCGCATTGACGCCGAGATCGAGGCCATCCTCGAAGACGACGAGCTATCGGAGCAGGAAAAGCAGAAGGCCAAATGGACGACCGTCGAGCGGCTGGTCGGCTCCGAGAAGCGGCTGTCGCAAATTGCCGCCGATCTGGTCGAGCACCTCGAAGCCCGCATTGCCGGGATGAACGGCAAGGCAATGGCCGTCTGTATGAGCCGCCGCATCTGCGTCGACCTTTACAAGCACATCGTCGCGCTGCGGCCCGAGTGGCACTCAGACGATGACGACAAGGGCGCGATCAAGATCGTCATGACCGGTTCGGCATCCGACCCGCTGGAATGGCAGCCGCATTTCGGCAACAAGAAGCGGCGCGACGATCTCGCCAAGCGAGCACGCAACCCAGATGATCCACTCAAGCTGGTGATCGTGCGTGACATGTGGCTGACCGGCTTCGACGCGCCCTGCATGCACACCATGTACATCGACAAGCCGATGCGCGGCCACGGGCTGATGCAGGCCATCGCCCGCGTGAACCGGGTGTTCAAGGACAAGCCGGGCGGCCTGATCGTCGACTATATCGGCATCGCCCAGAACCTGAAGAACGCGCTTGGCCAGTACACCAAGTCCGATCAGGAAAAGACCGGCATCGACGAGGAGGAAGCCGTTGCCGTCCTGATGGAGAAGTACGAGGTCGTGCGCGGCATGTTCCATGGCCACGACTACAGCCTCGGCATCAGCGGCCAGCCTCAGCAACGGCTCGTCGCGCTCGCTGACGGCATCGACTGGATACTGAAATGGCAGGAGCAGGAAGCCGCCAAGGTCACGAGCGTAGACGACAAGAAGAAAGCTCACCGCCGCTTTTCCGATGCAGTGCTGGAACTGAGCAAGGCGTATGCGCTGGCGTCGGCCAGCGACAAGGCACGCACAATTCGTGACGAGGTCGGCTTCTTTCAGGCGGTGCGGGCGGCGCTGGTCAAGACCACGGCCACCGGCAAGATGTCGGACCGGGCCAAGAGCTTCGCCGTCGAGCAGTTGCTGAACCAAGCCGTCGCCAATGCCGAGATCGTGGACATACTGAAGGCGGCGGGCATCCAGTCGCCGGACATCTCGATCCTGTCGGATGAGTTTTTGGCCGACATCCAGAAGCTGGAGAAGAAGAACCTCGCGCTGGAGGCTCTGAAGAAGCTCCTCAACGGCGAGATCAGAAGCCGGTCCCGGTCCAACGTGGTGGAGGCGAGGTCGTTCTCGCAGCGGCTGGAAGAGGCGGTCTCGCGCTATCATGCCAACGCCATCTCGACGGTGGAAATGATCCAAGAACTGATCGCGCTGGCGAAGGACATCAAGGCCTCTACGGCGCGCGGGGAGGAGCATGGACTGTCGCCGGAGGAATTGGCCTTCTATGACGCCCTGGCCGAGAACGAGAGCGCCGTCCAGGCCATGGGCAGTGCGCAACTGCGCATCATCGCCCATGAGCTTGTCGATCAGATGCGGGGCTCAGCGACCGTCGACTGGCAGCACAAGAGCAGCGCGCGCGCCCGCATGCGCATTCTGGTCAAGCGCATCCTGAAGAAATACGGCTACCCGCCAGACCTCGAACAGGAGGCCGTGCAGACGGTGCTGGCGCAGGCGGAAACCCTTCTGCGAGAAGTGATGGTCCCGGCGCAATAGGGTGACCGGCACTCGACGTAGGCCGACGAACCAATGGATGATATTCAACGACGAAGACTGGAACGGATCGCGTGGAACCACGCCGCCTCCACACGCAACGACGAAGAACGGTGGTCGTTCGCTTTCAAGACGCCGGGCGCGGTCGGCTATTTCTTCTGCCCATTTTCTGCGGTTGAGGAGTTCGATGGCGACCTTGAGGGGCTAAATCTCTCGTGGGAGCCGGAGCGTGTTGCGCAGATAGAGGACGGCGAAGACCTGACCCCCGAGGAAT
This sequence comes from Mesorhizobium sp. M4A.F.Ca.ET.022.05.2.1, assembly GCF_003998845.1. Classification (NCBI taxonomy): domain Bacteria; kingdom Pseudomonadati; phylum Pseudomonadota; class Alphaproteobacteria; order Hyphomicrobiales; family Phyllobacteriaceae; genus Mesorhizobium; species Mesorhizobium sp. M4A.F.Ca.ET.022.05.2.1. The sequence goes on from NZ_RZOJ01000111.1 coordinate 13,297, forward strand.
TTGGCGAATGGCGGCGTGCCTACCGCGACCAGCAGGTGAAGGCTGGCGCGGATGACGTTTGGCCAGTCTGGATTGTTCCGATCAGACTAGGAGGCCTGATCGCGGCCTATGCGACGTTTCTGTCGCAGCACGACGATCCGACGCTGGGCGGGGTGCATGAGACCATCGAACAGGCGGAAGCGGTGCTGTCTGAACAAGGTGCGTTGAGGCGGAGCTAACCGCCCCGAGGGTGCGGCAGGCTGTTAAAAAAAATGCAGTCTTAGGGAGAAGCGACATCTTGGCCGATGTTCGCTCATTCGTTCGCAACCTTTCCTCGATATTGAGGGCAGAGCATTCTGAACGCTGGCGCGGCAAAAATGCCGCCGGAGGCGCAGTTGTTTTCAACGGGCATTTTGAAGGATATTTGCCCCAACTTGATGGTGCCCTTGCTGCAATTTGCTTCCGCACGAATGGCATCACCGAGAAGATTCGCTTTCGTCTCGCGAATGCACTCTGCGGGCGACGCATAGCCGCCTTGGTTCACATAGCCTTCATGGCATGCCTTGATGATATCCGGCTCCGTGAATTTTGCCACGGCACGTGCATGTTTGGTGTTAACGCCGGTAATCTCGATGATTGTTGCAGGCGGTTCTATGCAGCTTCTCTGCAACTCTGCACCCGACGCCGCTGTAGCAAGGGAGGAGAAGCTGGCAGCGAGAAGGATGGCAGTCGTCGGGCACATTTGTCGCAACGACAGTGGCGACAACGAACCCCGACGCGATTTGGCTTTGCCCAAGGCCTTGCTCGTCGGCATGGTTCCTTCTCCTGACGCCAACTATTGGTTGTGAAGTTGCCCCTAAGGCAATCAGCCGTCAAGCGGATCTGGTGGGAGGAGGGTGCGGCGAATGGGGCTGGTATCGAACCCATTGGTTCATTTTTTGCGTCAGCATGTCCGCGCAAAGACGTAGCGACAGAGTGCGGCAGGCTGTCGCGGATCGGAGGCCGAGCTTCGCTCGCAGTGGCGACCCCGTGGCGACCCCAACGGCGCGACAGCTTTCCTGTTTGATCGCGATATAGCTTAACTATTTGATTTTCTTCAAGAAAGATGGTGGGCGATGCAGGGATTGAACCTGCGACCCCACCCGTGTGAAGGGTGTGCTCTCCCGCTGAGCTAATCGCCCGCTCGTTGCCCGAAGGCCAAGCGAGCCGCGATATAAGGGAGGCAGGCTGCCGAAGTCAAGGCGATGTGACGCTCATGCTGCAAGGATCGTATTTGCGGGATCGGCGGGCTGGTACGGCCCCCCTTTTTGCTCAGCGCGCGGCGTCGATCAGCCGCTCGGCCAGGCCGAGGGTGAGCGCATCGAAATGCGAGATCACGGCCGACGGCTCGAATTCCCTGACATGGCGATCGGTATAGCCGAAATCGACCGCCACCACCGGAATGCCGGCGGCCTTGGCGGTGTCGATATCGGTCTGCGAATCGCCAACCATCAGCGCGCGCTGCGGATCGCCGCCGGCCAGCCTGATGGTTTCAGTGAGATGGCGCGGGTCGGGTTTGCGGAAGGCAAACGTATCTTGGCCGGCGATCGCGGCGAAATACCGCGCCAGACCGAGCGCGTCGATCAGCGCCACCGAGTTCGCCTCGTATTTGTTGGTGCAGACCGCGAGCAGGAAGTCGGCGTCCTTGAAGCGGTCGAGCGCTTCGACGACGCCGGGGTAGGGGCGCGACTTGCCGGGAATGTTGAGCGTGTAGTGGTCGAGGAACAGTCTTAGCAGCCGATCGTGCTCCTCCGCCGCCAGCGCCCGCTGCTGCGCGGCATGCGCCCGCTCGATCATCACCCGCCCGCCATGGCCGACGAAGCGCCTGAAACCTGCCTCGTCGACCGCCGCGAGTTCGCTGGCGGCGAGGCTGTGGTTCAGGCTGTCGAGCAGATCCGGCGCCGTGTCGACGAGCGTCCCGTCGAGGTCGAACACGATGATCGGTCTGGTCATGGGCGGTCCTGTGCGGTTGCGTCGCCCGTGGCGATAACCCCTGTGCCCCGATCAGGCAAGCCAGCTTGGCCAATCCACCGGCTTTAAGCACAAGCAGAGCGCGGCCTTTGACCGGGCGGGCAAAAATGCTAGGAGCGCCCAAATCAGCCTTTCCCGGGGACGACGTGCAATCATGGATGCGAGGCAACTGAAGGTCGAAGCCGCGCGGGCCGCCCTTGGCCATGTCACCGACGGCATGCGGCTTGGCATCGGCACCGGCTCGACGGCGGAGGAGTTCGTGCGCCTGCTCGCCGAGAAGGTCGCCACCGGGCTAAGCGTCATCGGCGTGCCGACCTCGGAGCGCACCGCAGCACTTTGCCGCGAGCTCGGCGTGCCGCTGTCGACGCTCGAAGAGACGCCGGAGCTCGACCTCACCGTCGATGGCGCCGACGAGGTCGACCCGGCCCTCACGCTGATCAAGGGTGGCGGCGGCGCGCTGCTGCGCGAAAAGATCGTCGCGGCGGCGTCCGGGCGCATGATCGTGATCGCCGACCAGTCCAAGAT
>NZ_RZOJ01000112.1:0-15689 GCF_003998845.1 Mesorhizobium sp. M4A.F.Ca.ET.022.05.2.1
CCGTGGCGCTGACCGAGGAGCGCAAGCACGAGATTTATCGGCAGGCGTCTCTGGCCCGCGCCTTCGATGTCGATGTCCGCGAGATTTCGCCCAGCGAAGTCAAGGAGATGTATCCGCATCTCAACGTGTCCGATGTCGTCGGCGCGGTGCACCTGCCGCTCGACGGCCAATGCGACCCTGCCAACATCGCCATGGCATTGGCCAAGGGCGCGCGCCAGCGCGGCGCTGCCATCGTCGAGAACATCAAGGTGACCAAGGTCCACACCAAGGACGGCCGCGTCTCCGGCGTGTCCTGGGCACAGGGCGAGGAGCAAGGCACGATCGAGACCGACATCGTCATCAACTGCGCAGGCATGTGGGCGCGCGAGCTCGGACGCCAGAACGGCGTCACCATCCCGCTGCACGCCTGCGAGCATTTCTATCTCGTCACCGAGCCGATTCCTGGGCTGGCCCGCCTGCCGGTGCTGCGCGTGCCGGACGAATGCGCCTACTACAAGGAGGACGCAGGCAAGATGATGCTCGGCGCTTTCGAGCCCGTTGCAAAGCCGTGGGGCATGGACGGCATTCGCGAGGATTTCTGCTTCGACCAGCTGCCCGAGGACATGGACCATTTCGAGCCCATCCTCGAAATGGGCGTCAACCGCATGCCGATGCTCGGCACCGCCGGCATCCATACCTTCTTCAACGGCCCGGAAAGTTTCACGCCGGACGACCGCTACTATCTCGGCGAGGCGCCGGAGCTTTCCGGCTACTGGATGGCGACCGGCTACAATTCGATCGGCATCGTGTCTTCCGGCGGCGCCGGCATGGCGCTGGCGCAATGGATCAATGACGGCGAAGCCCCCTTCGATCTCTGGGAGGTCGATATCCGGCGCGCCCAGCCCTTCCAGAAGAACCGCCGCTATCTCAAGGAGCGCGTCTCCGAAACGCTCGGCCTGCTCTATGCCGACCATTTCCCCTATCGCCAGATGGCGACGTCACGGGGCGTGCGCCGCTCGCCCTTGCACGAGCATCTGAAGGCGCGCGGCGCCGTGTTCGGAGAAGTGGCGGGCTGGGAGCGCGCCAACTGGTTCGCCCGCGACGGCCAGGAGCGCGAGTACCGCTATTCGTGGAAACGGCAGAACTGGTTCGACAACCAGCGCGAGGAACATCTGGCGGTCCGCGACGGCGTCGGGCTTTTCGACATGACCTCGTTCGGCAAGATCCGTGTCGAAGGCCGCGACGCCTGCGCCTTGCTGCAAAGGCTCTGCGCCAACGACATGGACGTCGCTCCGGGCAAGATCGTCTACACGCAGATGCTCAACGCCAAGGGCGGCATCGAGAGCGACCTGACGGTGACGCGGCTTTCGGAAACGGCCTATTTCCTCGTCGTGCCCGGCGCCACTCTGCAGCGTGACCTTGCCTGGCTGAGGCGGCATGTCGCCGACGAGTTCGTCGTCATCACCGATGTGACCGCGGCCGAGGCCGTGCTCTGCCTGATGGGTCCGGAGTCGCGAAAGCTGATCCAGAAGGTGAGCCCCAACGACTTCTCCAACGAGGCCAATCCGTTCGGTACCTGCCAGGAGATCGAGATCGGCATGGGCCTCGCCCGCGCCCACCGCGTCACCTATGTCGGCGAGCTCGGCTGGGAGCTCTATGTCTCGACCGAGCAGGCGGCGCACGTGTTCGAGGCAATCTCTGACGCCGGCGCGGAGGTCGGCCTGAAGCTTTGCGGTCTGCACACGCTGGATTCCTGCCGCATCGAAAAGGCTTTCCGCCATTTCGGCCACGACATCACCGACGAGGACAACGTGCTGGAGGCTGGCCTCGGCTTCGCGGTGAAGACGAGCAAAGCCGACTTCATCGGCCGCGATGCGGTGCTCAGGAAGAAGGAGGCTGGCCTCGACCGTCGACTGGTGCAGTTCCGTCTCAAGGACCCGCGACCCCTGCTCTTCCACAACGAGGCGATCTTGCGCGACGGCAAGATCGTCGGTCCGATCACCTCCGGCAATTACGGCCACCATCTCGGCGGCGCGATCGGGCTTGGCTATGTGCCGTGCCAGGGCGAGAGCGAGGCGGATGTGCTTGCCTCATCCTACGAGGTCGAGATCGCCGGCGAGCGTTTTGTGGCGGAGGCGTCGCTGAAGCCGATGTATGATCCGAAGGCGGAGCGGGTGAAGATGTGATCTCTTCCTTCTCCCCGTTCTACGGGGAGAAGGCGCCCGAAGGGCGGATGAGGGCGGCGCCAGACTAACGCGAGTTCGCGCCGCCCCTCATCTGCCTGCCGGCATCTTCTCCCCGTAAACGGGGCGAAGAAGGCTATCAAAACCTCTCCAACCGCGCCCTTACCTTCGCCAGGAACGCCGCCCTGCTCTTCGGCGTCGAGGCGTCCATCAGATAATGCGCCAGGAAGAAGGTCCGGCAGCGCGTGGCGCACAGCGCCCGCATGCCGCGCAGGATGGTCTTGCGGCCGGGCTGGCCGACGACGACGCTCCACCAGGTCGGCGCGCCGCAGGTGGTGATCACGCCGACCTTCGTGACGTGTCGCATCAGCGACTTGATCCGCCCCTTGCCATTGGGCAGCTGGAACGCAACATCCGTCGCCCACACACGGTCGAGCCAGCCCTTCAACATCGCCGGCAACCCATACCACCAGGTCGGATAGACGAAGAGGATCGCCTCCGCCCACATGAGATGATCGAAATGCGGCTTCAGCGCCGGGTCCTGCGGCGCGCGCTCGTTGTAGAAACGCCGCTCCTCGCAACTCATCACCGGATTGAAGTTCTCGGCATAGAGATCGAGCAGCCGCACCTCCCAACCGCGTCGCGTGAGCACCTCGACGGCGCTGTCGCGGATCGAAGCGCAAAAGCTCTCCGGCACCGGATGGCAATAGACCACCAGCACGCGCATCAGAATTGATCCATGCTCGCCGCGACTTTCGCCGTGAAGGCAGCCCGCGACGCGTCGGTCGAGAGGTTCATCGAGTAATGCGCGAGGTAGGAGACGGGAGCGCCGGGCTTGATGGTGGCCCGCAGCATGCGCTTGACCACCTTGCGCGGTGGATCGCCCATCAGCATGGCTCGAAAACGGCTGCCGCCATAGGTGGTGACGGCCGCCAGCTTGCGGATGTTGTGCAGCGTTGGCCGCACCTTGCCGTCGACCAGCTTGAACGAGACGCCAGGCAGGAAGACACGGTCGAAAAAGCCTTTCAGGATCGCCGGATAACCGTAGTTCCAGACCGGAAAGGAGAGCACCAGTGCTTCCGCTTTTTGCAGCCTTTCGACATAGCCGGCCACGGCATCGCCCGGTCCGCGCTGGTCGTGGTAGCCGAGCCGCTCGGCCCGTGTGAGCCTGGGGTCGAAATCCTCGGCATAAAGGTCGCAATCGTCGATCGTGTGTCCTGCCGCGCCCAGCCGCTCGACGATCGTCCGGTGCAGGCCGGCATTGAAGCTGGTCTCCACCGGATGAGCGTAGAGGACGAGGATGTTCACGGGAGGAATTTCCCTAGGTCAGCGCCAGGCACCCCCCTCTGCCCTGCCGGCCATCTCCCCCTCAAGGGGGGAGATTGGCAGCTTTTCCGCCACGCCTGTCCTTGCAACGTTGGAGATTGGCGAAAGCGGCGGAGCGAATAATCTCCCCCCTTGAGGGGGAGATGGCCGGCAAGCCAGAGGGGGGTGCAGCGCCAAACGCCCGTCATCGTCTCACCCCGCCTTTTGCAGCCCCTTGAACAGGAACGACTTGCTCGAGCGGTAATCATAGTCCGGATTTTCCCAGGCGATCATCTTGCCGGGGTTGAGCAGGCCTTGCGGGTCGGTCTCGCGCTTGAAGGCGAGTTGGACATCGTCAGTCCGCTTCATGCCGCCCTCCTCCAGCGTGTAGCGGTGCGGATTGAAGATCCAGCAGCCATTGTCCTCATGGATGCGGATGATCTCGTCCAGCCGCTCTTCCGTGGTGTAGCGCACCAGTGGCAGTCCGGCGGCGCCGATCGCGCCGTCGAAGCGGATGAATTCGAGATGCGCCGGCACCTCGTCGCCGAAGCGGTCGACCATCGCCTTGACGTGGGCGAGATGATCCGGCGATGGATAGCGGGCCTGCAGATAGGTGATCGTCGGATCGACCCGGATGGCGCGCAGCGTCGTGTGGTTCCATGTCAGCTCGTAGGCCGGCGGCAGCCCCTTGAGATCGGCCTCCTGGTCGGCCCGGAAGACGATCTCGCCCTTGCCGCTCTTCACGAAGGCGACAAAGGCATCGATCGCATGCGGCGCGATCATGCACACCACGATGCTCTGCTCGCGTCGGAAGAATTTCTGGTGCCGCTTGAAATAGTCGTAGGGGATCGGCGCGGCGATCGGCGTGATCAGCTTCGCCAATATGCCGTCCTGGATGGCGAGGTCGTTGCCGAAGCCGGCCGCGTCCATGAAATCGTCAAAGCCGACGATGACGTCGATCCAGTCATAGGAGGCCGTCAGCGGCATCTCGACCTCGGTGATGATGCCGTTGGTGCCGTAGGCGTGCATGACCTTGAGCACCTCCTCGCCGGTCAGTTCCATGACGCGCGGTTCGGCCTCCATCGTCACGGTCCTGAGCCGGATGACGTTGCCGAGGTCGCGCAAGCCGCCCCAGCGGATTGATCCGACGCCGCCCGAACCGCCGGCGACAAAGCCGCCGATCGACGCCGTATTGTAGGTCGACGGCGACATGCGCAGCTCTTGGGCCGAATGGGCGCGCGTTGCTTTGTCGATCTCGGCCAGCACCGCACCCGGTCCAGTCACGACACGGCCCGGCGCGATCGCCTGGACGGCGTTCATCTCGGCGAGGTTGAGCACCACGCCGCCCGACAGCGGCATCGCCTGCCCGTAATTGCCGGTGCCGCTGCCGCGCGGCGTCACCGGAACGCCATGCCGATGGCAGGCTGCGAGCAGGCGGATCACCTCATCCTCGGTCTTCGGCGTGACGATCAGGTCGCCGGTGACATGATCGAGCTGCTGCTTCAGCACCGGGCTGTACCAGTAGAAATCGCGGCTCTTCTGCTGGACGATCGCCGGATGGTCGTCGATCTTCAATCCATCGAGGTCGCGCTTCAGCGCCGCAATATCCATCGTCACACCATCAGTTCGTCAAGTTCGGCATAGTCGGGCAGCCGGCGCTCGATCGTCCTGCCGTCGCGCACCACGATGCGATCCGATTCGGGCCGCGACAGCAATTCGGTCCAGCTCCGCCCCTTGAAGATGATGAAATCCGCGCTGTCGCCGGCAGCGAGCGTGCCGAAACCGTCGAGCCGCATCACCTTCGCCGGCGTCGCTGCCACTGCTTGCGGCCAGTCGCCAACCGGATGGTCGAAATGCAGGATGCGCGTCGCCATGCGGTAGACTTCGAGCATATCGAGATCGCCATAGGCGTAGAAGGGATCGCGCGTGTTATCGGAGGCGACCGCTACCGGGATGCCCCGCGCCCTCATCTCGTGCAGCAGTGTCACACCGCGCCAGCGTGGCGTGGTGTTATCGCCGCGCCTATCCTGCAGATAGAGGTTGCACATAGGCAGCGACACCACGGCCAGTCCGGCCTTCGCCACCTTGTCCAGCGTATCGAGCACTGCGAGGTCGGGCTGGCGCGCCAGTGAGCAGCAATGGCCGACGAGGATGTTGCCCTCAAAACCGTTCCACAGCGAAGCTTCGGCGATCTTCTTCAGCGACATGGCGGCGACGTCGTCGGTTTCGTCGGCATGGAAATCGAGGTCGAGCCCGTGCCTGATCGCCTGCCCGAACACCCGGTCGAGGAGCTCTTCCAGATCGGGCACCATATAGGTGACGACGCCGAGCACACCCTTGGCTGCGGCGACGCGCTTGGCCAGCCGTTCGAACCAGGCCTTGTCGCGCACGCCTTCGATGCCGAGCAGGCAGGCGGCCTGCAGTTCGATACGCCCGCGCCATTTCTCCCGCATCGTCTCGAACACTGGCCAGGAAATCTCTTCCTGCGGCGCGACGCTGTCGAGATGCGTGCGTAGGGCCCTGGTGCCATGCGCGTAAGCGCTGCGCAGCGAGAAATCCATGCGCCGGGCGACGTCCTCGGCGCTCCAGCGCGCGGCGCGGTCGGTGCCCGTGGCATTGAGAGCGCCCATGAAAGTCCCGTCGGGATTGGGTTTGCGCGGCCAGATATGGCCCTTGTCGATATGGGTGTGGCAGTCGACGAAGCACGGCAGCACAATGCGGCCGCCAAGGTCTATGGCATCCGCCGGCGCTTTCGATTTGCCGCGTGCCGCAATGCTGGAAATCCTGCCATCGGTCACAGCGATGTCGGCGATCGCGAAGCCGTCGCTGTCGAAGATTGCGGCGAGGCCCGGCGTCAGTGATTGGTGAACGCGGACATTGGCGAGATGGTAAGAACCAGAGGCCGGTATCAAGGCTTACCCCCCCTCTGCCCTGCCGGGCATCTCCCCCTCAAGGGGGGAGATTGGCAACTTCGCCGACAGCGCTCGTCCTGCAATGTCGGTGATTGGCGAAACCCGAAATGAAGGCTGATCTCCCCCCTTGAGGGGGAGATGTCCGGCAGGACAGAGGGGGGTGCTTGGCGCCAACATCACAATCACGTCGCCCACCCTATCGCTCCTGCTTCAGCGCGCTCTCGTGCCAGCGGCGCAGGATCAGATGCGACACCAGCGACAGCACCAGGAAGATCAGGATGCCGGTCAGCGAGATCAGGAACAGCGCCGCGAACAGGCGCGGCGCGTTGAGCCGGTAGCCGGCCTCGATGATGCGCGAGGCGAGCCCCGACGACTGCCCCTGCGCCCCGGCGACAAATTCGGCAACCACCGCGCCGATCAGCGACAGGCCACCGGCGATCTTCAGACCGCCGAGGAAATAGGGCATCGCCGCCGGCAGGCGCAGATAACGCAATTGCTGCCAGCGGGTCGCGCCGTTGAGCTTGAACAGGTCGCGCAGGTTGCGGTCGACGGAGTTCAGCCCAAGCGTGGTATTGGAGAGGATCGGGAAGAAGGCGACGATCCAGGCGCACAGCAGCAGTTTGGTCGTCTGGTTGTTGATGTAGATGTTGATCAGCGGGAAGATGGCGACGATCGGCGTCACCTGCAAAACGATGGCGAACGGGAAGAACGACATCTCCACCCATTTCGACTGCGCGAACAGCACCGCCAGCCCGACGCCGCCGATAACGGCGAGAAGCAGGCTGAGGAAGGTGATCCTCAGCGTCACCAGGAGCGAGGAGAACAGCAGCCCGGCATCGTCACGCAGCGTCTGCAGCACCACGCCCGGGCGCGGCAGGATGTATTGCGGGATCTCGTTCCAGACGCAGATGCGGTCCCACAGCCAGATCGCCAGCACCATGATCGCCAGCGGCAGCACCCATCTGCCGATCCGTTCCAGGCGCGCCTGGCGGACGCGGCGCGCCTCTTCGGGATCGAGCTTTAGGGCTGTGTCTTCAATGGCCGTCATGGTGCGGTCCAGCGGTTGAGTTGATGGCGCTGACCAGCACGTCGGACGCCTGGCGGCAGAGCGCGGCATAGTCGGGCGAGGTGCGGAACGCCTCGTCGCGCGGATAGGGCGCGTCGACTGCAAGCTCTCCGTAAACGCGGCCCGGCCGCGCCGCCATCACCACCACGCGGCTGGACAGAAACACGCTCTCGAAGACGCTGTGGGTGACGAAGACGACGGTGAAACGCTCGTCCTGCCACAGTTCCAGAAGGTCGTTGTTGAGCTTGAAGCGGGTGATCTCGTCGAGCGCCGCGAACGGTTCGTCCATCAAAAGGATGCGCGGTTTGGTCACCATGGCCCGCGCGATCGAGACACGCATCTTCATGCCGCCGGAGAGCTCGCGCGGCACGGCATTTTCGAAGCCGTTGAGATGCACGCGCGCCAGCATTGCCATCACCGCAGGTGCCGCCTTGGCGCGCGACACGCCCTTCAGCCTGAGCGGCAGCCAGACATTGTCGAAGACGCTCGCCCAGGGCAGCAGCGTCGGCTCCTGGAAGACAAATCCGATGTTCGACCGGTCGATATTGCCGCGCCAGTCGAGCAGCCCCGAGGTCGGCGTCGACAGGCCGGCAATAAGCCGCAGAGCCGTCGACTTGCCGCAGCCCGATGGTCCGAGCAGGCTGAGGAAGTCGCCTTCCCGGATTGTCAGGTCAACGTCGCTCAGCGCCGTCACACCGTTGGAAAAGGCCTTGCCGACATTGCGCAGCGCCAAGAGCATCGGGCCTTCGCCCGATGCCGTTGCCGGCGCCTGCGCCACTTTTTCCAGCTTCACGGTTACTTCTTCAGGTCCAGCCCGACGCCCTTGTTGATGAAGGCCAGCGTATAGGCCTTCTTGATGTCGATGCCCGGCTGCGCCACCTTGGCCTTGACCATCTTGTCGTAGAAGCTCTGGATACGCGCTTCCGTCATGGCGCCGATGCCGAGCTTTTCGGTATCGCCGGAATCGACCACGCCGAACTTCTTCAGCTGCTCGATCGAGAAGGCGATCTGCTCATCCGTCATATCCGGATTGTCCTTCTTGATCAGGTCGTTGGCGGCCTTGTTGTCGCCGTAGAGATAGTTGTACCAGCCCTTGGCCGAGCCATCGACGAAGCACTGCACCACCTCGGGCCGCTTGTCGATCGTGTCCTGCATGACCTCGACGGTGGTCGCGTAGGTATTCCAGCCATAGTCGGCGAGCAGGAACTGGTTCGGCACGAAGCCGCCCGCCTTCTGCACCGCGAACGGTTCCGAGGTGACGTAGCCCTGCTGGATCGACTTCTTGTTGGCGATGAACGGCGCCGGGTTGAACGTGTAGGGCACGCGCTTGGCGGCATCGAAGCCGAGCTCGGTCACCATCCACTGGAAGAAGGTCTGCGCACCCTCGTCGCCGAGGATGTACTGGTCGGCGTTCTTCAGGTCCTCCCATTTGTCCAGCCCCTGCCCCGGCTGGGACATGATCACCTGCGGGTCCTTCTGGAAGTCGGCGGCGACAACGCGCATCGGAATGCCCTGCTGCACGGCGTCGAAGGCCGACAGAAGGTTGCCGCCCATGTAGAAATCGATCTTGCCGGCCAGCAGCATCGGCCGGCCGCTGACCTGCGGGCCGCCCTGCATGATGGTGACGTCGAGGCCGCACGCGGCATAGGTGCCGTCGGCGACCGCCTGGTAGTAGCCGCCATGCTCCGGCTCGGCCAGCCAATTGGTGCCGAAGGTGACTTTCTCGTTGGCGGCCGCGCCCAGCGTGCCCGCCGCAAGCAGGACGACAGCGCCCGCCAAAATCTTCCGTTTTCCGACCATGAACATCACCCTCAATTTGCTCCGACGCGCTGCGCGCCGGGCTCAACACCATTGGTTCAAGAAGCAAGACACATGCCACCGCCTGGGCCGCCTGCTTGCGCGACAGTCGCTGCGAGGAGCGAACGGGTCATGCTGTACGAAGGGCATCGTGCCTATTTTTTGGACGCCTGTCCATAATCGCAAGGACGATGGGCACAGCCATCTTGAAGGCGTCTTTGATCGTGCCTTACCTAAAGCCCGTCGCGCCTGAACGGCACTAATGCGACGCGCTTTAGGTTGTTGTTTCATGCATGTCGTTATCCCAAAACCGCTGCACACTTTTGGGCGACATGCATTAGGCTGAGACAGGAGATTGCCATGTTCCGATTCCTCGCGCCGAAGTCGATCAAGCCGCCCTTTGCCCGCTACAGCCACGGTGTCGAAGTGCCTCCCGGCAAGCGTCTGGTGCTGTGTTCAGGCCAGGTCGCCATGACCGCCGACGACCAGATTCCGGATGACGCCGGGGCGCAGGCGGAACTCTGCTTCGCAAACGTAGCGGCGATTCTCGGCGAGGCAGGGCTTGGCCTTGCCGACATCGTGCGCATCAACACCTATGTCACCGACCGTGCCTTCCTCAGGCCCTATATGGAGGTGCGCGATCGGCTGTTCGCCAGCCCGGCGCCGGCCTCGACATTGATGATCGTCTCCGGTTTCGCCCGGCCGGAATTCAAGGTCGAGGTCGAGGTGATCGCCGCCGGATGATCGACAGGCGATGCCAGCCGCGCTAGGTCTGGCGCGATGATTTGAAGAGGCACGACATGACCGTTGCGAACAGACGCGTGTGGTGGGGCGACTACCGGACCACCGAATACGCCACGATCGATCCGGAAGCCACGATCGCCGTGCTGCCGGTGGCGGCGATCGAGCAGCACGGACCGCATCTGCCGGTGTCGACCGACACCTCGATCATGAATGGCATGCTGGACACCGTGATCGCCCGCCTGCCCGCCGATCTCGACATCCGTATCCTGCCCGTCCAGGCGGTGGGCAAATCCAATGAACATCTGCACGCGCCGGGCACCCTCACGCTGCCGGCGACGACGCTGGTCGATGCCTGGACCGAGCTCGGCCTGTCCATCGCCAGGGCCGGGGTGAGAAAGCTGATCGTCGTCAACTCGCATGGCGGCAATGAGGAGATCATGGGCATCATCACGCGCGAACTGCGCGTGCGGACCAAAATGCTGGCGGTGAAGACGAGCTGGCAGCGTTTCGGCCGTCCGGCCGGCATGTATACCGAGCTTGAGGACCGCCAGGGCATCCATGGCGGCGACGTCGAGACCTCGCTGATGCTGCATTTCCGGCCCGACCTCGTCGACATGGGCAAGGCCGACAACTTCGTTTCCAATGTCGGCCGCGCCGAGAAGGAATTCGCCCTGCTGCGTCACACCGGCACGCACGCCTTCGCCTGGATCGCCAGCGACCTCAACCCGAACGGTGTGGTTGGCGACGCCTCGATCGCCACGCCCGACAAGGGCCGGCTGACCGCCGAGCATCAGGCCGACGGGTTCATCAGCCTGGTCAGGGATGTGCGCAAGGCGAAGCTCGCAGACTGGCTGCCGTAACTCGAAGGATTCAGGCTTCGATCTTCAACTCGAAAGGTATGCCCTCGAAAGCGTCGGCGCCGCGCCCGATCGCTTCGATGGCGGCGATCATGCGGCCATCGCGGCCAAGCAAGGCATCGGCGACGGCGATCAACCGCGGATTGGGGGTCGCCGAGGGGGAGAGCGCGCGCAGCGTCTGCGCCAGCTCGACCTCGTCGCGCTTCGGCGCCAGCGCCGCGGCAATGATATAGGCCGAGGCGGTCGACCGGCTGATGCCGGCATAGCAATGCACGACGAGCGGCTTTGCCCGATCCCAGCGATAACCGAAATCGAGCAGCGCGCGGACATGCTGCTCGCCCGGCATGGTCATGCCCTCCTGCGCGACGGCAATATCGTGCATGACCAGATGCAGATGGTTTTCCGCCGCGATCGAGGCCGGGCGCATCACGTCGGTGCCGGCGGCAAGCAGCGACAGCAGGCGCTGCGCGCCGGTTCTCGCCACGGTCTCCTCGACTTTCGACAGCGAACAGACATGGATCATGGGCTGGTTTCCTTCGTCCGATGCTCGCGCAATGAGGTCCAGTCGGCAAGCGCCGCTTCGAGCCGCTGCCATTCGGTCTCATCGCCCGGCAGTCCGGCGCGCAGGACCTGTGGCCGCTGGGCGAAATGCCGGAGCAGGATGCCGCGCTCACCCAGCGCCGAAAACAGGCCGGCGGCTTCGGGCAGGCGCAGATAGCGGAACAACGTGGTGCCGCCGGCCACGGTAGCGCCGAACCGGGCGAACAGCTTGTCGAGCCGCGCCGCGTCCTGCGCCAGCCGCCCACGCATGGCGGCCTGCCATTGCGTGTCGCCAAGCGCGCGGATGCCGTATTCGAGCGCCGGGCCTGCCACCGCCCAGGGCCCCAGTTGCGTCTCAAGCCGCTGGACCGTCAGCGTGTCGGCCAGCGCGAAGCCGAGCCTGACGCCGGCAAGGCCGAAGAACTTGCCGAAGGAACGCAGCACGACAATGCCGCCCTGCCCGACATCGCCGGCCAGGCTTTCCGCTGCCGGCCCGACATCCATGAACGCCTCGTCGACGACCAGCAGGCGGCCCCTGGCGCGAAGCCGTGCGGCAAGCTGAAGCAGTCTTTCGCGCTCAACGACGCGACCGTCCGGATTGTTGGGGTTGACGACGACGGCGAGGTCGGCCTCGGTAAGCGCTTCGACATCATCGACCTCGGCCGCCGCATGGCCGGCGATGGCGGCGGCTCGGCTGTGCTCGGCATAGGTCGGCCCGAGCACCAGCGCCTTGCCGGGCTTCAGCAGCGAGGCAACGCGCGGCAGCAGGATCTGCGTGCCGGGCGCGGCCGCCACATGCGCCGCCGACGGCGCGCCATAGGCGCTGGCCGCGACCGCGCGAAGTTCGCCGAGCCGCGCCGCTTCCGGCAATCGCGACAGGGTGGTGGCGGGCAATTCGAAAATTGGATAGGAGTGCGGATTGATACCCGTCGAGAGATCGACGAAAGGCCGTGGCGCGTGAGGGAAGAGCGCGCTCGCCCGGCCAAGGGATCCGCCGTGATCCACTGCCGCAATCGCTCCATCAAGAAGCTTCATGTCGATACTGATTGCCTTCCTGTCATTGGTCATTGAGCGGGCACTCGGCTACCCGGACTGGCTGTTCGGGGCCATCGGCCATCCCGTCACCTGGTTCGGCAGGCTGATATCCTTTCTCGATCGCGCGCTCAACCGCGCCACTGATTCCGACGCTCGGCGTCGCCGCCGGGGCGTCATGGCTCTGCTTGTCATCGTACTGGTGCCGGCGGCCATCGCCTTTGCCGTGCAGCTCCTGCTCTGGCAGATGTTTCCTGTAGGCCTGATCATCACCGCGATCCTGGCATCGTCGCTGATGTCGCAGAAGAGCCTGGCCGAGCATGTCGAGGCCGTGGCCGACGCGCTCGACACCGGCGGCCTTACGCTCGGCCGCATCGCCGTCTCGCGCATCGTCGGTCGCGATCCCGAAAAGCTCGACAAGGCAGGCGTTTCCCGCGCGGCGATCGAAAGCCTGGCCGAGAATTTCTCCGACGGCATCGTCGCACCGGCCTTCTGGAGCGGGGTCTGCGGGCTGGCCGGCGGCGTCGCCTACAAGGCCGCCAACACCGCCGATTCCATGATCGGCCACCGCACGCCACGCCATGAGGCCTTCGGCTGGGCGGCGGCGCGCTTCGACGACTGGATCAACCTGCCGGCATCGCGGCTGACCGGGCTGCTGATCGTGCTGGCTGCCTTCTTCGTCAAGGGCGCGGACCCCCGCAACGCCTGGCAGGCCATGCGGCGCGACGCCAGGAAGCACCGTTCGCCCAATGCCGGCTGGCCGGAGGCGGCGATGGCCGGCGCGCTGGGTCTCGCCCTGGCCGGCCCGCGCAGCTATAGCGGCGTCGTCGTCGAGGATGCCTACATGGGCGAAGGCGGCCGGCGCGAGGCGGAAAGCCTCGACATCAGGCAGGCGCTGAAGCTCTACCAGGTGGCCGACCGGCTGCTGATCGCGCTGTTCGGCATCCTGTCGGCGCTGTTGATCTATCTGACGATGTGATCAGAACTCGATGCCTTGCTGGGCTTTCACGCCGGCCGAGAAATGATGCTTGGTCAGCCCCATTTCGGTGACGAGATCGGCCGCCTCGACCAGCAGCGGCTTGGCGTTTCGGCCGGTGACGATGATATGCAGGTCAGCACGGCGCGCCTTCAGCGCGGCAACGACCTTTTCCAGATCGAGATAGTCGTAGCGCAGCGCGATGTTGAGCTCGTCGAGCACGACAAGGCTGATCGACGGATCCGCCATCAGCTCCAGTGCTTTTGCCCAGGCAGCCTCGGCGGCGGCGATGTCGCGCTTCAGGTCCTGCGTCTCCCAGGTGAAGCCCTCGCCCATCGCATGCCACACGACGCGGTCGCCGAAGGCGGCAAAGGCGTCCTTCTCGCCGGTCTGCCATTTGCCCTTGATGAACTGGACGACGCCGACACGCTTGCCGTAGCCGAGCATCCTGAGCGCCAGCCCGAAGGCGGCCGTAGTCTTGCCCTTGCCCGGTCCGGTGTTGACGATCAGCAGTCCCTTCTCGATCGTCTTTGCCGCCACCTCGGCGTCCTGAACAGCCTTGCGCTTGGCCATCTTGGCGCGATGGCGCTCGGCATCCTTGTCATCAGTCTCGGTCATCTCACTTCACTTTCAGCGGCAGACCGGCCACCATCAGCAGCACCGTATCGGCGACGGCGGCGACCTGCTGGTTGAGCCGGCCGGCGGCATCGCGAAACCGCCTCGCCAGCGCATTGTCGGGCACGATGCCCAGGCCAACCTCGTTGGACACCACGAACCACGGCCCGCGCGGCCGCGATAGAACATCCACAAGCCGCCGGCATTCCGCATCGAGGTCGCGCTCGGCCAGCATATGATTGGTCAGCCACAGAGTCAGGCAGTCGATCAAGACGGGTTCGTGGTCAGGCAGCGCCTCGATCGCGGCGGCAAGATCGAGCGGCGCGTCGACCGTCGCCCAGCCCTCGCCGCGACGCGCCCGATGCAGCGCGATGCGCTCGCGCATCTCATCGTCATAGGCTTCCGCGGTGGCGATGTAAGCCCATGGCGAGGGACTCGCCGTCACCAGGGTTTCGGCATGCGCGCTCTTGCCGGAGCGCGCACCGCCGATGATGAAGGTCAGTCCCCTGCGATCAGGCAAAGCTGTCGCGCAGGCTGGTGGCCGTGCCGGTGAAGCGGCCGCGCACCACGCCGACGGCGGCACCCAGCACCAGCCAGAACACCAGATCGGTGAGTGTCACGGCGACCACGAACTGGTGATGCAGGCCTTCGGGAATCGGCGTCTTGAAGCTTTCCGGCTGCGGCGCGCCGACGATGTGCGGCGCGACGATCAGGGCTACGGCCAGGATCGCCAGCGGCAGCGATTTGCGGAAGGCGATCAGGCCGAGTCCGGCGGCGGTCGCGACCGCTGTCGCCGTCCACCAGATCTGGCGCGGCAGGAGTTCGGCCGCCGGCATCGCCGGCAGTTCCGGCGGCAGGCCGAGGCCGGGGGCCAGGGTGAACACGGCAAAGCCGGCGAGCCCCCAGAACACGCCCTGGCGCCAGTTGCCGATGCCGCCGGCGAATTCCGAAACCGCGACCAGGATCAGCGCGAAGCCGATGCCGGTGACGATGTTGGCGACGACATTGAAGGCGAAACGCTCGAAGCCGTCGGCCGGTGCCCAGCCCTCGTCTTCCGCTGGCGCGGCCGCTTCGGCCGGAGCCGGCGCCGCGGAACTCATGGCATTTCCGGCCGGAGCGGCGGAGCTCATGGCGTTGCCGGTCTCGGCAGGCGCCGCGGCATGATCATGATGATGGCCGCCGCCGGCCTGTTCGTAGACTTCGGCCTTGAGGATCAGCGGCACGGTTGCATAGGCCTGCAGGCAAGCGAGAACAACGCCGGCCACGAGCCCTGCAATCGCCGCGATGAACACGACGTTGCGAAACAGGTTCATGATATCAGGCCCTTGTCAGTGGCAGGGAAAGGCCATCGAGTGGCGGTAGTCGTGAGCGGCATTGTGGACGGCATCGAGATGCGAGAAGCCGACAAAGCCGACGACGAAAATGCCGAGCAACGCGGCCATGGCCAGCTGCATGAAGCGCGACTGCGAGGAGACGGAGGTGCCGAGGGAGACGGAAACGGTCGTCATGTCTTGTCCTTTCGCCCTCCACCCGAGGGCATAGAATTCAACGTTTCTGTCGCCGGCAGGTCTCCTGGCTCGCGGATCAGCGCCCTTCCCCACCTTCCCGAGGAATTTCCTCAGTGGTCTTGGAGAGGACTACCGCACACAGTTGCGGGGGCAGCCACGGCATTGGACGAATTCG
>NZ_RZOJ01000113.1:0-15568 GCF_003998845.1 Mesorhizobium sp. M4A.F.Ca.ET.022.05.2.1
CCATGGCGGAGACGGCCAGGGCCGGCGGCGCGCTCACCGTCGCCATCACCAACACCGCCGATTCGCCGCTGGCGCGCGCCTCGGACTTTGCCATCGACATCCTCGCCGGACCGGAGCGCAGCGTCGCCGCGACCAAGACCTTCGTCAATTCGGCCGTCGCTGGCCTGGCGCTGATGGCGCATTGCACCGGCGACGAGGCGCTGCTTGCGGCATTGGCGCACCTGCCCGAGCATTTCGAGAAGGCAATCGCCTGCGACTGGATGGCGCTGGCCGGCGCACTGGAGACGCCGCGGTCGCTGTTCATCCTCGGTCGCGGCCCGTCGGCGGCGATGGCCAACGAGGCGGCGCTGAAATTCAAGGAGACCTGCGGCATGCATGCCGAAGCCTACAGCGCGGCCGAGGTCATGCACGGACCGCTGGCGCTGATCGGGCCGGGCTTTCCGGTGCTGGCGCTCGCCGCCCGCGACGCTTCCGAACCCTCGGTCGCCGAGGCCGCCGACAGTCTGGCCGGCAAGGGCGCCGCCGTGTTCGTGACATCCGATAAGGCAAACAAGGCACTGGCCCTGCCCCATGTGGCGACCGGTCATCCGCTCACGGATCCGCTGACACTGATCGTGTCCTTCTATGGCTTCGTCGAGGCCTTTGCCCGGCACCGCGGCCTCGATCCCGATACGCCGCGCAATCTGCGCAAGGTGACGGAAACCGTATGAGCGACCGTTTTGCCCTCACTGGCGCCCGCATCTTCGACGGCGCCGACTGGCACGACAATGCCGCCCTCGTCGTGAGCGGCGGCCATGTCGAGGCCATCCTCCCCGCCGGCGCCCTTCCGTCCGGCGTCGCCAGCATCGAGACCGGCGGCGGCCTGCTTGCGCCAGGCTTCGTCGATCTACAGGTCAATGGCGGCGGCGGCGTCATGCTCAACGACCATCCCGACGTCGCCTCGATCGAGACCATCTGCCGGGCGCATGCACCCTTCGGCACCACCGCGCTTTTGCCGACGCTGATCACCGACACGCCCGCGATCACGGCGGCGGCTGTCGCGGCAGGGGCCGCGGCGGCGCGCCAGAAGGTGCCGGGCTTTCTCGGCCTGCATCTCGAAGGCCCGCATCTGTCGGTCGCCCGCAAGGGCGCGCATGACGCGGCGCTGATCCGGCCGATGACGGACGTGGACCAGGCGGCGCTGATCGCGGCGCGCAAGGAGTTCCCGGTCCTGCTGACCACGGTCGCGCCCGAATCCGTCGAGCCGGCGCGCGTCACGGCCCTGGCAAAAGCCGGCCTCATCGTCAGCCTCGGCCATTCCGACACCACCTATGTCACGGCGAGCGCTTTCGCGGCCGCTGGCGCAACGGTGGTGACGCATCTGTTCAACGCCATGAGCCAGATCGGCAACCGCGAGCCAGGACTGGCCGGTGCCGCCATCGCCACAGGCGGCCTGTCCGCCGGCATCATTGCCGACGGCATCCATGTCGATCCCGCCACCATCGCGATCGCGCTGCGCGCCAAGAAGGGGCCGGGGAAAATCGTGCTGGTCACCGACGCCATGGCGACGATCGGCACCGACATGACATCGTTCACGCTGAACGGCCGCACCATCTACCGCAAGGACGGCAGCCTCAGACTGGCCGACGGCACGCTGGCCGGGGCCGATCTCGACATGATCTCGGCCGTGCGCTTCATGCACCGCGGCGTCGGGCTTGAGCTTGGCGAGGCACTGCGCATGGCTTCGCTCTATCCGGCCGAGGCGATCGGCCAGGCGCACCGGCTCGGCCGCTTCGCCAACGGCACCGCCGCCGACATCGTGGCACTGTCGGAGGATCTGGACGTGAAGAGCGTCTGGATCGGCGGGAAGAAGGTGTTCGGGGCGTAGGCCATCGATCCCACCGTCAATTGGGAAACCAACGTTCGCAATTGGCCGGAGCCCTTCGCGCATCGTCATCCTCGGGCTTGACCCGAGGATCCATGCCGTGACCTGTGACGTAAAGTGTAACGGTGCAGAATTCTGTAAACGTTGCAACGCCTTGGCGTCTGGGCATGGATCCTAGGGTCTACGCCGCATCGCTTCGCACCTTGCTTCGCCCTAGGATGACGAAGCTATTAGCCGGCTCGAACCGCTGCGTAGAGATCCTTGTAGGTCTCGCGCAAAACGTTCTTCTGCACCTTGCCCATGGTGTTGCGGGGCAACTCGTCGACGAAGATCACCTGCTTCGGATGTTTGTATCGGGCGAGCCGGCCCGCAATGGCGTCAAGGACGTCGGCCGCGCCGATGGCCGAGCCCGGCTTGCGCACCACGACCGCGGTGACACCCTCGCCGAAGTCCGGATGAGCGACGCCGATCACCGCGCTTTCGCTAACGCCGGCAAGCGCATCGATCTCGCCTTCGATCTCCTTGGGGTAGATGTTGTAGCCGCCGGAAATGATCAGGTCCTTGCCGCGCCCGACGATATGCACATAGCCGTCCCGGTCGATGAGGCCGAGATCGCCGGTGATGAAGAAGCCGTCGGGACGGAATTCGGCCGTGGTCTTTTCCGGCATCCGCCAGTAGCCGGCAAAGACGTTCGGGCCCTTCACCTCGATTATGCCGACCTTGCCCTGAGCAAGCGACCCGCTGCCGTCTGGATCGGCGATGCGCAGCGAAACACCCGGCAAAGGAAAGCCGACCGTGCCGGCGCGCCGCTCGCCATCATAGGGGTTGGACGTGTTCATATTGGTCTCGGTCATGCCGTAGCGCTCGAGGATGGCGTGGCCGGTGCGCTCGCGCCAGGCGGCATGCGTCTCGGCCAGCAACGGCGCAGACCCGGAAATGAACAGGCGGATGTTCTTGGCCGCCTGGGCGTCCAGGCCCTCCTGCTGCAGAAGCCTGACATAAAAGGTCGGCACGCCCATCAATGCTGTGGCGCGCGGCAGCAGCGCGATGATGCGGGCGGGGTCGAATTTTGCTTCGAACAGCATCGAGGCGCCGGCCATCAGGATGACGTTGGTGGCGACGAAGAGGCCATGCGTGTGGAAGATCGGCAGCGCATGGATCAGGACGTCATCGGACGTGAAGCGCCAGTACTCGACCAGCACATGTGCGTTCGACGCAAGGTTCTCGTGGCTGAGCATGGCGCCCTTCGAGCGGCCGGTCGTGCCCGATGTGTAGAGGATCGCGGCAAGGTCGTCCGGTCCGCGCGCCACGTCGTTGAAATCCGCCTGATATCCGGAAGCGCTTTCCGGCAGCGAACCGTCGCCGTGCTGGCCAAGCGTCGCCAGCGCCGCGCCGGACGCTTGCGCCAGCGGGGCGATATCGGCCGCCCTTGCCGGGTCGCAGACCACCAGCCGTGGTTCGGCATCGCCAAAGAAATAGCGGAGTTCCGGCGGCGTGTAGGCGGTGTTGAGCGGCAGGAAGACGGCGCCGGCGCGCAGGCAAGCGAGGTAGAGCAGCACCGCTTCCGGGCTCTTCTCGACCTGCACGGCGACGCAGTCGCCCGGCGCCACGCCGGATTGCACCAGCGCATGCGCCAGCTGCGCCGATCGCGCCAGCATGTCGCCATAGGTGAGAGATCGCCCATCATCCGTCCGCATAAGCAGCCGCTGCGGCGCCGTGACGCGGGCGCGAAAAGCGTCGAACAGGTGATTGCTCATTGTTGCTCCCGCGAATGGCGCGGCGAATCCTGAATTCGCATCGTTTCGGGCAGAGCGAATATCAGATTTGAGGCTGAACGAGCAGCTATTTGCGCCCGCGGTGCGCCTTGGCGGCACTCACCTTCGGATCATCGTCCCGGCTGAAGCGCGCCATGCACCTGGCCGCCGTCAGCCGGTAATGGTTGAGCAGGGCCTCGACCGCGCCATCGGCGTCGCCATCGAGCGTGCGTTCGGCGATCTGGCGGTGCTCGGCAAGATCGTCGCGCTCGTCTCCCAGGCCGTGCTGCGACATCAGCCGGTAGCGGGAAGCCTGGTCGGAAAGTTGGTCGCAGAAACCGACCAGCCAGTGTGACCGGCAGCCCGCAATCAGCGCGCGATGGAAGGCCCGATGCAGCTTCTCCCAGTCGGGATTGTTCGACGAGGGATCCTCCGGCCTGCGGCGCTGGGCGCGCGCCAGGCGGTGCAGGGCCAGCACCAGCTGCTCCTCCCATTCGCCGGTGCGGTGTTCGATCGATTCGCGCAGCGCGCGCTCCTCAAGCCAGCAGCGGGTGCGCGTCAGTTCCTCCAGCTCCTCGGCGCTGACCGGCATGAGGAAGAAGCCGCGCTGGTCGTGGCGGCCAAGCAGACCTTCGGAGGCGAGACGGTTGAGAGCCTCGCGCACGGGCGAAGCGCCGGCGCCATATCGCGAAACCACCCATTCGACCCGAAGCTTGCTTTCGGTCTCCAGCACACCGCGCAGGAGATCGTCCCGAAGCTGATGATAGACCGTGCTGGCGAGGGTGCTCTTGGGTCCGGCACCTTCATCGCCCGGATCGGCGGTTCCGTATGTCAATATGACTCCTGTTGCCTGCCTTGGCCTGTTGTTGGTTTTGTTGCGAAGCAGTCTCAATCCCGTACACGTACTATACCGTGCCACACTTCGCAGCCTCAAGCGGAAGATGATGGTATTCGACTTAAAGAGGATAGAGCGCACTGGCCCGCCGAAGTAACGGTCGGCTAAAGAATCTTGAGTTTCCTGCATCGCTTGGGGCGCTGAACAGCGAAGCTACTCATTTCGGCCATCAGTCAGACTGGGTATCCCGCCGCGATACGGTCAACGGCCAGGATCAGGCGGCGGCTCGGTCCGCCGCGGTCCTGATCGCCTCGATATTGGCCCGGTAGGCTTCGACGCTGCCGCCCTTGAAGATGGCGGCGCCCGCCACCAGCACATCGGCGCCCGCCGCCGAGACCAGCGGCGCCGTCTCCGGCGACACGCCGCCGTCGATCTCGATCAGGATCGGACGGTTGCCGATCAGCGCCTTCACCCGCTTCACCTTGTCGACCATGGCCGGAATGAACGCCTGACCGCCGAAGCCCGGGTTGACGGTCATGATCAGGATCAGGTCGAGCCGGTCGAGCACATATTCGACAGCGCTTTCGGGTGTCGCCGGGTTAAGCGACACGCCGGCCTTCTTGCCGAGGTTCCTGATCGTCTGCAGCGAGCGGTCGAGATGCGGTCCGGCCTCGGCATGCACGGTCATGCCGTCGCAGCCGGCCTCGGCGAAGGCGGCCAGATAGGGATCGGCCGGCGCGATCATCAGGTGGCAATCGAAGAAGGCCTTGCTGCGGTTGCGGATCGCCTTTACCACCGGCGGGCCGAAGGTGATGTTGGGGACGAAATGGCCGTCCATGACGTCGAGATGGATCCAGTCGGCGCCGGCTGCCGCGACGGCCTCGACCTCGTCGCCGAGCTTCGAGAAATCCGACGCCAGCACCGATGGCGCGATCAGGGTTTTCTTGGCCATGTCCGCTTCCCGTTCTTCAAGTCCGCTCCGCCCTAGCGCATCGGCCGGAAAATCGGAACCGTTTTTCGAAAGGGACAATGCCTGATTATGTGTTGGAGCGCAGCCAGCGCCCAAAAAGGACCCATGTCGCTCCCGATCGGGATGACGTTTCGTCATCCCGCAAAGGAGAGAGGCGTCGCCGCCTCTCTCCTGGTTTGCAGCAGGATTCAGTTCACCTGAAGTCGTGACCTGGCCTGTCCCGGCAGGAACGACGGGCCTCTGCCTTGCTTCAACTTCTGCAGCCCAAGCGTCTTCGAAGCCGGCCTGGGCACGCAATGTCCGCGCACCGTCAATTCGGTCGGCCGGCAGCCCGTGGTGATGATTGCGTCCCTCACACATGCCTTGCCGACCAGATGGTAGCCGCGTTTGCAGTCGATGATGATGGAAGGCTTGCGCACGCATTCGCCATTGATGCGCTGTTCGTCACGCCGGCATTTCCCGGCGATCACGGCATTCTTCACGCATTTCAGGCCGACCTGATGATAGCCGGGCAGGCAGTGGATGCTGACGCCGATGCACTTGCCGTCGACCAGCTTCTCGGTGCTCTTGCATGCGGCCACCAGCGGCCTGTCGACACATTTGCCGCGCAGCAAGCTTTGGCTGGGCAGGCATTTGCGGCCGGGATCCACAACGACCGGCGGCAGCCTGGGCTTGCCGAAGTCGGGGCGCGTGCTTGAGACAAGATCGTCGACCTCGGGCTCGACAGTGCGTTTTATGCAGGTGAAATCCTCCGCATCCGCGTCGATGGTGGCGATGGATCCATTCGGCTTGATCTCCTGCAAGGTGCACTGGATCGAGCGGGTCCTGCTTATGCTGAGGTCGTGCGCGGCGCTGGCCTCGAACAAACCGCCTTCATTGAAGGCGACCGCGGTCCCGGTGAAGAAGGCGCCGTTCGAGCAACCGATCCGGTAGTGCAACGCGCCGGGAGCATCGCGGCTCGCTTCGAACGCAACCTGACCTTTGCGCGGGCAAAGTTTCCTCGATCCGGCGCTGTCGGAAACGGTCAATTCGCCTTGCCAGTCGGCCTTTGCCGGCGGGTTGTCGGGATCGGCCTGCGGTCCATCGGTGAAGCCGCCGCCGCCCGCGCCAGTGCAATGGACGGTGATGTCCTTCCAGCCGTCGAAGGGCTCGAACGGGCCGTTGCCGACGATTTCGGTCTTGTACTGGAAGTAGGCGGTCGCTCCGACATTCTCCCATTTGTCGTAAGTGGCGAAATAGCCGTTCTTGCCCGCGTCGAAGGACGCCCAGACTTGCTTGAATTCCGATGTGATCGGCCCATTGTCCTTCTGCCGCCAGATGCGCATCGATACCGGCCCGGCCTTGTTGGCCTGCGCGCGGCTGGTCACCTTGAGCGCCGGGCACACTGTGCCGGGTGTCGAGCCGGGCTGGTTCGAGCGGTAGGTGGCCAGGAACAGTTTGACGTTCTTTGTCTCGAATTCGCCGAAGTCGACGGCGATGTCCTGAGCCGCCGGTTTGACGACGGGATCGCAGACGACCTGAACGTCGAACGAACCGTGTTCGGCATAGTGCGATTCGTAGATCGGATAGGGCCAGCTGCCGCCCGTCACCTCGGTGGTAGCATTGTGCATGTCGAGCGCCTTGTCGGTCAGCGCCGAAAAGGTCGCGTGGAAAGTGTGCGTGAACGAATAGGACTTCGTCGGCCCATCGGGCTGGAGGTGCTGGTTGCACTTGGCGATAATCTGATCGCCATAGGGCACCGACGCGATGTCCGCATTCGAAGACAGCGCCATGATCGAGGGATCGAAGGCGAAGTTCGCCTGGTGATCATAGTCGCGGCTGACCGGCGATGCGCTCCAGATCGGCGGAAACGCCCCGCACTGGCTGGGGCCGCATACGCCGAGCGATACACCGACCTGCTGCACGTAGCCTGGCCAGCGTGTGTCGATCTTCATGTGGCCCCAGAACTGGACCGTGCCGCTTTTCAGCCTGTCCCATTTCTGTTTGTCGCTCGAAACGACATGAAGCGTGGTGTTGACGCTCTGCGTGTCGAACGACATCGACTTGATGTTGGCCTGCGCGGCGGAAGCGGAGGTGCTGACTAGTCCGGCTGCGAACAGGGCAACAGTCGCAACCGTATTGCGAAAGGCATAGCTGACTGAAGACATCTCTCTCTCCTGATGTGTTCCTTCAGCGATTGGTCGCCGCTCGCGGCATCAAGGTTCACGCGGGCGATCCCGCCAACGAAAAACCCCGCCGGATTGCTCCGGCGGGGTTCTGGTTTTCCTATCGCTAGATCACGGCTTGGAGTTCTGGATGTTCGCACCCGCCGGATCCTGCTGCACCTGCGGCGTACGTCTCGGCACCAGCTGCTGCAGGATGTTCGGATTGAGCAGCAGGTTCGGGTTGACCTCCACGCCCGGCTTGCGGATCGGGACGCAGTTTGGATATTTTCCGGTCGTCCCGGTCGGGCAGCGCCGCAGGATGATGATCGGCTGGCACTGGCCGTTGATCAGCTGCGAACCCGGTGCGCATTCCTGCCGGACCCTACGGCAGGCGCCGTCACGGACCTCGGTGCCACGCGGGCAGACACATTCGCCACGCTTGTTGTGGACCTGGCCGCGAATGGTGCACTGCTCCAGTTCAGGCTTCTTCTGCCGGCAGGCGCCGTCGCGGATTTCCGTACCCCTCGGGCAGACACAGTTGCCGTTGGCGTCGTGGATCTGGCCGCGGATCGTGCACTGCTCGGGCTGTGGCCGGATCGGCCGGCAGGCGCCGTTGCGCACCTCGGTCCCCTTCGGGCAGACGCAATCGCCATCGGCGTTGCGGACCTGGCCGGGGATCCGGCACTGCTCCGGTTTCGGCCGGATCGGCCGGCAGGCACCATTGCGCACCTCGGTCCCCTTCGGGCAGACGCAATCGCCGTCCGCGTCGTGGACCTGGCCGCGAATGGTGCACTGCTCGGGCTTCTGCTTGTCCCGCACGCAGGCATTCGCGATCCTGTCGAGATGCGTGCCCTTGGGGCAGTAGCAGCTGTCGCCATCCGCCGACGGCACCGAGCCGGGTATAGTGCACCCTTGCGTGATCTTCACGCAGGCGCCGTTCTCGAGCTCGGTTCCGCGCGGACAGACACAGCGCCCGTCCTCGGTGCGGATCTGGCCCTTGAGCAGGACGCAAGGCTTTGGCTTTGGCTTCGGCTCGATGATGACGCCGTCGCCCGTGCACTGGCCGTTGCGGTAGGTGGTGCCTTCCGGGCAGACGCAGCGGCCGGCATCGTTCATGACGAAGCCCGCCGAGCACTGCTTCTTCACCTCGTTCCTGATGGTGAAGGGATGGCACGCATAAGCCTTGCCGCGATTGCCCTGGATGTTGGCCTGATCGCCGGAGAGCATGTCGCCGCCCTGCACCCGCGTATCCGGAGACAGGACGCCAACGCAGTTCTGACCGTTGACCGTGCCCTGCAGATTGGCCAGGCGGCCGTCATCGGGGATGACCACGGTGACATTGTGCACGTGGCTTTCCCCGGCGCCGAGCGTCAGGTTGGTTATGCAGGACAAAGGCAGCGTCGTCGGTTCCGGCGAGCAGCCGAAGGGCGGCTCGATCGACGTGATCTCGACGCCTTCCAGCCTGCCCAGTCCTTCCACGCCGATCGCATCGCCGATCCGGACCGGACCGGAGAAGGCGCTCGGCCCATCGTTCGTGATGGTGATTTCGAACGAGCAGGGCTGGCCGGGCCGGCATTCGCTGTCGCCGGTCTTCTCGACGCGGATGGTCGGAGCCCCGCCGCCCTTGGCGCAAGCCTGGCCGATCGGATAGACGATGTCGTCTCCCGGCGCCGGCCCGTAGGAGCCGCGCGCGCAGTTCTCGAACTCGCCATTGGCCGAGACGGTCACGTCGAAGTGCCTGGAGGTTCCGGGCGTCATCACGGCGCCGGGAATCTGGCAAGACAGCGTGTTGGCCGGAACCGGTCCGCAGGCCCATTCAGCGCCGTCGGGAGTGACGGTCTGGATCTGGACCGGCGCGCCACCGGCCACCAGCGTGGCGGCATCGTTGACCCGCACCGGACCGGTGGGGGCCGCCGTGCCGGCATTGCTGACGGTGATGCGGCAGGAAACCACCGCGGCACCGGCCAGCGAGCCGTTGCACACCTTGGTGATGCGCAGGCCGGGCTTGCCGCCATTGGGATGGCGGAAGCGTTCCTTGGCGCAGGCCTTGTTGTTGGTGAGGTCGACCTCACCGGGTATGGCCTTCACCGCCGCGCAGTTCTCAACGCTGTCCGACTGGTAGTTTGCCGGCATCACCGCCTTGACGACGATCGACGTCGAGGCGCCAGGCATCAGCACGATGCCGGGATTGTCGCAACGGAACTGGCCGGGGCCGTTCGGTCCACAGCTCCAGGGCGGAGACGGGCCGAAGGTCGAGGAGGCAGGCGCGCCGCCGGGATAGCTGTCGATGACCGTCAGCGGTCCGTTATAGGGGACGCTGCCGTTGTTGATGAGGTCGATGACGAAGTAGCAGATGCCGTCAGCCGTGCAGACCGGGATGCGGGCACGCTTCTTCAGGATCAGGTCGACCTTCTTCTCGACCGGCGGCCGGCACTCAGGGTCGCGATCGCCACGCCGGCAGATCGGGATCGAGGCGCAGCCGCGATCGTTCTGCTGGCTGCCGAACAGCGGCTTGCCGCTGGCCTGGTAGTCGTAGATGGCGCAGTTGCGCAGCACGCGTCCCTGCCAGCCCGGCGCCGGCTTGAAGCCGAGCTTGAGGTCGACAAAGGCGCCCGGGTTGAGCGTGGTCACCGGATGGGTGCAGGTCATCGGCGTGACGCCGGGCACGCAGACCCAGGGCGGGTTCGGGCCGGAATCCAGCACCGAGCCGGCTGGCAACGTCACCTCGTCGAGCACGATCTTGCCGTGATAGGGCGCGCCGCCGACATTGCTGACCCTGATGGTGAAGTCGCAGCCGCCGGCCATCGTGCAACGCGTGACATCGGCGCGCTTCTCGACCTTGAGGTCCGGCTCCTTGTCGGGCGGGCATCTGAGGTCGCGCGGGATGACGATGTCGATAGTCTGCGTGCAGCACAGGCCCCAGCCCTCCTCCGGACCGGCATAGGTCTCGATGCCGGTGACAATAAGATGGATGACATCACCGGGCGATGCGCCGACGATCTTCCAGTTGAGCACGCCGCCGCCCGCCGGCACCAGTTGCGTGTCGGGGATGATGGTGATGTCGGGCGTGGTCGTCGAGACCTGCACCCACTTGCCACCCATCTCCTGGCCGACAGGCATGTGGTAGATGAAGGCGCCGCCGCCGGGCACGCAATCGACCGTGCCGCGCTCCACCTTGAAGCATTCCTTGCCGGGAGGTGGTGGTGGCGGATTACATTTGGTCAAGTCGATGCGGATCGAGGTCTTCTCGCCAGTGAGGAAATCGCCGTCATCCGGCTTGCCCGGATCCTGCGACGGGATGATGGTCCCCGGGCCGCCTCCCATCGACACCTTGATCGTGCCCTGGTTGTCGACCATGGCCGGCGCGGGGAACGCCGCGTGGTCGATCTTGGCCACGATCTGGAAGGTGATGGTGCGTTCGTTCGCGGCGCCCATGCCGTCGAGATCGCTGGCGGAAATCCGGAAATCGGAAACCGTCGCGGTGTCGTTCGGGTCCGCCGAGGTGCTGATCACCGCACCGGGCAGTGCACCGCCCGCCGCATCGGTGCCATCGCCGGACACATGCACGCTGACGATCTGCAGGCCATGCGGAAGCTGGTCCTTGAAGTCGAGCCTGGCGTTCTTCAGCGCATTGGCAAGCACGGGATTGGCAAAGGCTTGCGCATTGCCGCGCAGGCCAAACGTCAAGGTGTAGAAGACGTAGTCGCAGCTTCTCTGGCCGCCCTTCTTGGTGAAGAACGGCACGATGCGCCCCGGCTCGGGATTGACGACACGGGGATTGTCGAGCTCAAGCTTGGGTTCCGGGCCTGCGGCCTCGACGATCTTGGCCGGGATGGGGTCCTCGGCGAAGGCCGGCAATGCCGGCAGCATGGCGACCGCGATACCGGCCGCCATCAGCCAGCGCGCGCCGCGCCTGGCATATGACAGGGGTTTCATGATCGTCTCCATGACGGTGGGTTTGCTGCTGCTCGGAGCAAGCGGGGAAAGCACGGAAATGGTCATCTTTCCCTCCCTCACGGTTCGCAGCTGACGGCTGGGGTTCTGAGCGGCAGGGTCATTTTGCAGCAAGGGTAGTAGCCGCCCTTGTCGCGGTCTGACTGCCTGTAGAAGCAGAGCCCGACATCGACCGTGTCGCCCGGATAATGGCCGGTGATGCCGATCGTGTATGGCGTGCCCGGCGCATGCGACATGGGTGCGGTCACCCCGACGCCTGGCGTCTTGGACAGAGCCTTGATCGAATCGCCGCCGAAGCCGGCATGGTCATGGAGATAGAGATCGGCCTCGAGGCCCGAGGGCGTGCAGAAGTACTGGACATCCTCGACATCGAGACAGGGAGGCAGATTGCCGGGCGGTGGGAAGTCCGGCGGATAGAATGGCGGCAGGTAACCGCCAGGAATTTCCTCATAGTAGCCGGCACGGCCCTCGCAGGGACGCCAGACCCTGACGTCGCCGACATGGCCTTCCACTTCCGGGTCCTCGAAATAGCTGTCGAAGTCGACGAACCAGGAGCCGAAGGGCGGCAGGTTGGCCGGCTTGACCAGCGGGGTCGGCGTGAACTGGACGCCATGCACGGCAAAAGGCCCGCCAGCGGCGAGCTGTTCGGCAAGCGCCGGATTGTCACGCAATTTGTCGCCGGTGTTGACCAGCGTGTCGGTGCAGACACTGGTGTCGAGATTGCCCTCGGCGTCATAGCCATATTGCAGGTCGACGCCGCCGGCCGACTGGCGGTTGCCTTGCGGGAAGCCGATCGCATATTCCTGCGGCACTTCCACCCAGGCCGATTCCGTCGCCGGATCGTCGGGATTCTCGCGCCAGTAGCGGAGGACCTCGCCCTTGCCGGAATCGGCGAAGCGGCTGTAATCGTAGCGGTTTTCCACCGGGCCGCGCTGGGCCAGATACATGAAGCCCTTGTTGTCGAAAGCGATGCCGGTGACGGCGTAGTCCTTGTCGGCCTTGACCGTCAGCTCCCAGCGCGGATCGCCGGCGAAGCGGCCGTCGCGGGCAATGCCCACCGACCAGACCTCCGCCTTTTCGCCGACCGTATAGTAGACCCGGCCGCCGTGATAGGCGACCGCCCAGACGCGGCGCTCGTCCTGGGTATAGGCCCATGTGTCGGGGTCTTCGCTGTCGAAGGCGGCGCCCTGGATGTCCATGACGGCGCCGTCGTCGGCGACCGGGTCGAGCCCATGCGCCGGGCGTCCGGCGACGCCATGGTCGAACGTGTCGATCAGCATGCCGTTGGCGTCGATGCGATGGATCAGGCCAGTGTCGAGATCGGAGGCGAAGAACTGGCGATGGATGGGGTCGAAGGAAAGGTTGCCGATGCCGGGCCCGCTGTTGGTGTCGATATCGGTGAATTTCGAAACGGCGCCGGTAATGCCGTCGATCTTCCAGATCGTGCCCGGCCCGCCGCCATTCTCGGTGCCGAACTGGCCCTCCATGAAGGCAGCACCGGCAGCGCCGCGGCGCTCTCGCTCGGGCCGTCCGTCATTGTCGGCGTCGGGCGTGACGATCTCGATGCCGTGCAGCGAGGTCGCTGCGGCATAGAGGTTCGGGATGCCCGACGGCACGCCATCACGCACGCCGTCGTCATAGGTAAGGCCGAAGACCTCGCCGATCTGGCCGGCCGTCACCTCGAAGGGCGGCGGCGTGTAGACGAGCTGGCCCGAGGCCGGGCCGCCGAGATGCGAGACGTCGAAGACGCGCAAGGACGCGCGGCTGGTGTCGATGAAGGTTTCGTCGACCGGATCGACGCCGGGCGGAAGGCCCCCCTCTTCGGAATCGGAAGAGTCGAAATTGGGGATGACGGTGCCGGGGAAGCCGGTCACCGCCATCGAGCCAGGAAAGATGATCTGGGTTTCCTGCGCGCTGGCGGGGCTGCCGAGCCACAGGCTGGCGCTGAGCGCAAGAGCAAGAAATCCGCTGGTTGCCTTTGCCGCGCGGCGCAAACGGCCGGCACGAGCGTGCGCAAGAGCGCCTTGGTCGCAGGACATAGAACTCCCCCCGAAGTCTATGGAAGAACCATCCGGCATTGCCGCGCGAATCAGGGCAAGGCGCGGCGTTCCGGCACGTTCTTCCCTGATCGAATTGTCTGCTTTCCTCATGTTCACGATACGCCGGCTCTTACGCAGGGTCAACGGAATCAGCGGAAAGCCCGGCGCATCGACCCCGTCCCGAAGACGGTGGTCGCGCCGAGCTTCTGTTGTTCCCGGAGACCGTGGAGCCTCTGGGTTTCTGGTCATTGGGTTTCCTTTCCCGGGCCGCACCATGCGGCGCCTGAGCGTCAGTCGTGGGCTGACGCGGAAAGGTTCATGGGAGAAAGGCGGCGAACTGGGACAACCCGTCGCCGGAGTGCGTCACCAGATCCAGTCGCCCTTGCCGAGCGCCGTTGCGGCCTCGACGATGCGGGTGAAGCTGGCGCGCGCCCGGCCGACCGTGTGCCGGGCCCTCAGGTAGCCATGCACAAGTCCCGGTTCCTCGAACCAGTATGCATGTCCGCCGGCCGCGACGACGCGGTCGCGATAGGCCTCGCCGTCGGAAGACAGCGGGTCGCATTCGGCGGTGATCAGCACGGTCGGCGGCAGGTAGGCGAAATTGGCGTCGGCGAGCGGCGACAAGGTGATGTCGCCGGTGCGATTCTCGCCGCCGGTGCGGATGTCCATGTAGAAATCGAGGTCGCGCACCGTCAGCATCGGCGCCTCGGCATGCGCGGAATAGGACCCCGTCGAACGGTCGCCGCCGAGGCCCGGATAGACCAGGACCTGGCCGACCGGCTTTTTGACATGGCCGCGCGTCGCGTGGCTGACGGCGGCGCAAAGGTTGCCGCCGGCGCTGTCGCCGCAGAGCAGGACGGGACGGTCGTAAGTGGCGGTCGCCCATTCGAAGGCGGCCATGACATCGTCGAAGGCGGCCGGATGCAGATGCTCAGGCGCCAGCCGGTAGTCGACCGAAACCACCTCGAAGCCGGTGCGGGCGCAGAGCTCGGCGCAGACATCGTCATGGCTGTCCAGCCCGCCGAGGATGAAGCCGCCGCCATGGACGTAGAGCACCATCGCCACCGTGAGCGGTTTTGCGTTGCGATAGAGGCGGATCGGGATGTCTTGCGCGGGCGCCGGGATGGCTGTGGTCTCGACCGTCACGCCTTGCGGATAGCCGGCAAAGAATTCCCGGCACATGCGGTCATAGATCGCGCGCTGCTGGGCAACCGTGTAGTCGATCGCATCCGGCGGGTAGTAGGCGTTGGTCTTCTCGATGAAGGCCCAGGTCTCGGCGTCGATCAGGGTTTTATAATCGGTCATGGTTGCTGCATCGATTGGAGAGGTCGAGCCCAGGCACCCCCTGGCCTGCCGGCCATCTCCCCCTCAAGGGGGGACATCGGCAGTTTTGGCCATGCCGCCTTTTCTGCAGCGTCTGAGACTGGCGAAAGCCTTCGCGACATCCGATCTCCCCCCTTTGAGGGGGAGATGCCCGGCAGGGCAGAGGGGGATGGGAAGGAACGCCATCGGCTGCGAGACTATCTGCCCTTCCACACCGGATCGCGCTTCTCGGCAAACGCCCGGAACCCTTCCATATTGTCCTCCGACCCGTAGAGCAAATCGACGGTCGCCAATTGCCGGCGCGTGACCTTGTTCATCGCGTCCTGGAAGGTCAGCGCCTCGGCCACGCGCGCGGTCTCCTTGATCGCGGCGAAGACCAGCGGCGGGCCGCTGGCGAGCAGCCGGGCGATCTCCCATACGCGGTCCTCGAGCTTCTCCTTGGGCAGCACCTCGTTGACCAGGCCCCAGCGATGCGCCTCGGCGACATCCATCCAGCGGCCGGTGAGCAGGAGGTCCATGGCGACATGGTAGGGAATGCGCTTCGGCAGCTTGATCGTCGCGGCATCGGCAAGCGTGCCGGCGCGGATCTCGGGCAGCGCGAAGGAGGAATGGTCGGCGGCGAGCTGGCGCTGTCCTGCGATCTCATCTACGCCGCCGACCCCGACCGCCATGCCGTTGACGCAAG
>NZ_RZOJ01000114.1:0-15483 GCF_003998845.1 Mesorhizobium sp. M4A.F.Ca.ET.022.05.2.1
GCCGGCGCTCGAGCGCGATCTGCGAGGAGAGGGCGACGTAGAGGCTGTCCTGCATGGTGTTCTCAGAACTTCAGTTTCTGCATGGCCATCATCAGATCGGTCGAGATGCCGACCGTGGTCGGCTGGGCAAAGAGCACGCTGACCGATGTCTGCGCCGTTGAGGTGGGGTTGTTGACCTCCCACAGGCTGGTGAACCGGGTCAGGAACTTGTTCAGCTTGTCGGTGTCCTTGAAATCGGCGATGTCGAGCTTCTGCTCGAACAACTGCGCCTGCTTGTCGATGTCGGCCGAGGCAAAGGAATCGGGCAGGCCGAGCGCGGTGCGCACCACGCTCGAAAGTGCCGTATCGGCCAGCACGTCGTACCAGTTGGTGATGTCGGGCGCCTTGCGCTGGAAGTAGAGTGCCAGCCGCACGCCTTGATTGGTCTCGCCGGCATTCTCCTCCAGGGTCTGGCGCATGTATTTGTCGACCGTGCCCTGCTGGGCGGAGGGAAAGAGCGTGGCGGTCGAGCCATAGGCGGCGAAGTTGAACGCCTTGACGAAGGCGGCGTAGCGCTTGTCGCTAAGCTTGTTGGCGAAGCTGTCCGAATCCGAGACGCCTTCCTTGAGCGCCTTGACCATGAAAGCCTTGGCGTAGGCCATGTCGCCCAGGCCGTACGCCTTCATGGCATAGGTGAACAGGCGGGTGTCCTTGACGAAGTCGTCGATGGTTTTGATGTTGCCGATATTGGCGAGATAGTAGTCGGTATCGCGCTTGACGACGGGCTGCGCCTCAACCTGATCGATCGCCTTGGGTATGTCCTTGGCGATAAGCTGGTAACTCGTATAAGTGTTCAACACGCTGTGCGCCTCCGGCCGAAGCTATTCCAGGAAAATACAGTCACTTCCTTGCGCGAAGCTGAATCAGCCCCGCAACCCGCGATCCGGACCTCGCGGGTTGAAGCCTCGTCGATTCAAGCCTCACACAAGGCACGGGGACTATCGGTTGGGACCTGCGGTGACATGCGGAAGGATCTTGCGTGGGCATTCTGATCGGACTGGTGGTGACGCTCGGCTGCGTCCTCGGCGGCTTCATGGCCATGGGCGGTCATCTGCATGTGCTCATGCAGCCCTGGGAAGCGGTGGTCATCTGCGGCGCGGCGCTCGGCACCTTCCTGGTCGCCAACCCGATGAAGACCGTCAAGGACACCGGCAAGGGCATTCTCGAAGCGTTCAAGCAGGCGGTGCCGAAGGAACGGGATTATCTCGAGACGCTCGGCGTTCTGCACAGCCTGATGCGCGAATTGCGCTCCAAGTCGCGCAGCGAGGTCGAGGCGCATATCGACAATCCCGAGGAATCGGCGATCTTCCAGGCATTCCCGACGGTGCTGAAGAACCACGATCTCACGCATTTCATCTGCGACTACTGCCGCATCATCATCATCGGCAATGCGCGTTCGCATGAGATCGAGGCGCTGATGGACGAGGAGATCCAGACCATCAGGACCGACAAGCTGAAGGCCTACCACGCGATGGTGGCGGTCGGCGACGGCCTGCCGGCGCTCGGCATCGTCGCCGCGGTGCTCGGCGTGGTCAAGGCGATGGGCGCGCTCGACCAGTCGCCGGAAATCCTTGGCGGGCTGATCGGCGCCGCGCTCGTCGGCACCTTTCTCGGCATCTTCCTGTCCTATGGCGTGGTGGGGCCCGTCGCCACCAAGATCAAGACCGTGCGCGAGAAGAAGAATCGCCTCTACATCATCGTCAAGCAGACGCTGCTTGCCTACATGAACGGCGCGCTGCCGCAGGTCGCGATCGAGTTCGGCCGCAAGACCATCTCATCCTACGAGCGGCCGACGATCGACGCCGTCGAGCAGAGCACGATGAATACCGGCACGGCCGAAAAGAAGGCGGCCTGAGCATGCGTCAAGACAGACAGGGCCGCTCGCCATCATGACCAGTCCGGGCAGTCCGTCGCAGACCCGTTCCCTGATCATCGAACGTCTCGTCGGCGACAGCGGCGAGGCCGGTCATGTCATTGGTGCCGGGCGGGCGATGGCCGAACGCGCCGTGCCGCTGCTGCAGAAGAGCCTTGCCGTCGAGCTTGGCGCGCCGGTTACGGTGGATCTGCGGGCGGTCGAGGTGAGCCGGGTTCCCCATGCACGCGCCGATGCCGGCGAGACCTTCGCCATGGTCATCGTTCCATCGCCGACCTCGGCCGACGCCATGACCCTGGTGATCGACGCTCAGGCCATAGCCGTCGTGGTTTGCGCCCTGTTCGGCGGGGACCCGGACGCGCGGGTCTCGCCAATCGAACGCGAGCTGTCACAGATCGAGACCGATGTGGCGACGACGGTGATCCAGCATGTGGCGCAGGCGCTCAATGGATCGGGCAAGCGCTCGCTCGAATTGCGGCTGCCGGTGCAGCGGGCAATGTCCGGCATGGAGGCTAAGCGGCGGGTGCTGCGCGATGGGGCGGCGGTCCGCATGCTGTTCGGCATCTCGACGCCGACCGACAGCGGCACTGTCACGGTGATGATCCCGCAGCGCATCCTGCTTGCGACCCGTGGCGGCGCGGCCGGCGCCCACGACGACGATCACACGGCCGGCTCGGACTGGCGGGCGCGCTTCTCCGAAGAAGTGATGCGCTCGACAGTAACGCTGGAGGCGACGATGCCGCTCGCCCGGCTGACGCTCGGCGACCTCGCCAGCCTCGAAGTCGGGCAGATCATCGAATTCGAAGAGACGGCGCAATCGCATGCGCGGCTCAGCGCGCGCGACAAGACGCTGTTCGTCTGCGAGTTCGGCAAGCTCGGCCAGAATTACACCGTCCGCGTCCGGCATCCCTACGATGCCGGACAGGATTTCATCGACGGGCTGATGCCGGGCTGACGCCGGGTGGCCTGACCTTTTTGGAGACGACGCATGGCAAAGACGAAGGTGGAAGCCGAACCCGATCAGCCGGACGAGCAGCTCGATCGCGCCATCGAGGAGCTGCGCGGCGTCCTCAAGGAAGAGGAGAAGCGCCCGGACGTTGCCTACAGGGCCGCTTCCGGCGGCGCCAATTCCAGCATCATCATGGCCATTCCGGTCGACGTGCAGATCATCCTCGGCAGCACCGAGATGCCGGTGTCCGAGCTGATGGCGCTGCAGAAGGGTTCGACCGTGGCGCTCAACCGGCGTATCGGCGAGCCTGTCGACGTGGTGGTCAACGGCCGCAAGATCGCCCGCGGCGAGATCACCGTGCTCGAAAGCGACCCGTCGCGCTTCGGCATCAGGCTGACCGAAATCATCGCCGCCACCAAGAGCGCGTAGGCTTGGCCGGCGTGCACCGCCATCGACCGCAGGGACAGACAGCATGACGACGCTGACCACGCTGACGCGCCCGCAAAAGGCAGCCGCCATTCTGGTGGCGATGGGCAAGCCCTCAGCCAGCCGGCTCCTGAAATTCTTCAAGCAGGAAGAACTGAAGGCACTGATCGAAGGGGCGCGCCTGCTGCGCACGATCCCGCAGAGCGACCTCGAGCGCATCGTCGCCGAATTCGAAGCCGAATTCACCGAGGGCGCGGGCCTGCTCGATTCCGCCGACCGGATGGACACCATCCTCAACGAATCGCTGTCGCCAGAGGAAATGAGCGCCATCATGGGCGACAAGAGGTTCGAGGTGGCACCCGAGGGCCCGCCGCCGATCTGGCCCGACCTCGAGAAGCTGGAGCCCGGCCGCCTCCGCGCCTTCCTGTCCGGCGAGCACCCCCAGACATCGGCCATGGTGCTGTCGAAGCTTTCCTCGCAGATAACGGCCAACGTGCTGTTGACGATGGAGAAGCCCGTCCGCAGCGAGATCATCAAACGCATGGTCACATTGGCCACGGTTCCGGATGCGGCCGCAAAGATCGTCGAAAGCCAATTGCGCAGCAGCCTGCTGTCGCAAACCGCGACGAAGGATATCTCGGCCGGACAGGCGCGTGTCGCCAGCGTGCTCAACGAAATGGACAAGCCTCAGCTCGAAGAGGTCATGCACGATCTGGAGGAGGCCGGCACGCCGGATCTCGACGGCGTCAGGTCGCGGCTGTTCGCCTTCGACGATTTGCCGCTGCTCGCCCAGAAGGCACGGGTGCTGCTGTTCGACGGGCTGTCGACCGAACTGGTCACGCTGGCGTTGCGAGGCGCGCCGCCGGCACTCACCGAATCGGTGTTGTCGGCGATCGGCGCAAGGTCGCGGCGCATGATCGAATCCGAACTCGGGCAGGGGTCCGAAGGCATCGCGCTGGCCGACATCATGGCGGCTCGCAAGACAATCGCGGTGGCGACGATCCGCCTGTCGCGTGAAGGGGCGTTCGAACTCCCTTCCTCGTCGCAGAGCGAAGCGGCCTGATGGCGGCTCGGTTAGCACGCCATGGCTGAATCGGTCGACAAGGACTCCAAAACCGAGGAAGCGACAGAAAAGAAGATCCGCGACACCGTCGAACAGGGCAAGCTGCCCCATTCGCGCGAAGCGGCGATCTTCACCTCCTTCGTCGCCATATTGGTGTTCACCGTCTTCTACGCCAAGGACGCCATCATCGATCTCGGCATGTTCTTGTCGATGTTCCTGGAGAAGCCCGAAGCCTGGCCGATGGATACCGAGACCGACGTCATCGCGCTCTACAAGACAGTCATCTTCGAGATCGGCCGCGCCGTCGTCAGCCTGCTCGTGCTTTTGGTGGTGGCCGGCGTCGGCGCCTCGGTGTTCCAGAATATGCCGCAGTTCGTCGGCGAGCGGGTCAGGCCGCAGCTGTCGCGCATCTCGATCGCCAAGGGCTGGAGCCGCATGTTCGGCGTGCAGGGCCTTGTCGAGTTCCTGAAGTCGCTGGGCAAGCTCGGCTTTGCCGTCGTCGTGCTCGGCTTCACGTTGTCGGAGGACCACCGCAGGCTGCTTGCCGGCATGATCACCAACCCGGTCGCCTTCGGTCTCGTCATCAGGAGCATCGCCGTCGACATATTGGTGGCGATCGTTTTCGTCATGGGGCTGATCGCGGTGGCCGACTTTGTCTGGTCGCGCTTCCACTGGCGGCGCGACCTGCGCATGAGCAAGCAGGAAATCAAGGACGAGATGAAGCAGTCCGAAGGTGATCCGATCGTCAAGTCGCGGCTGAGGTCGCTGGCGCGTGATCGTGCGCGGCGGCGCATGATGACGGCGGTGCCGCGCGCCACGCTGATCATCGCCAATCCGACGCACTATTCCATCGCGCTGAAATACGTCCGCGAGGAGGATTCCGCGCCCATGGTGCTGGCCAAGGGCCAGGATCTTGTGGCGCTCAAGATCCGCGAGATCGCCAGGGAGCACAACATCCCGATCTTTGAGGATGTGGCGCTCGCGCGCTCCATGTACAAGCAAGTTTCGGTTGATAGCGTAATCCCGTCGCAATTTTACCAGGCCGTCGCCGAGCTGGTGCGGATCGTCTATTCGAAAAAGGCTGAGCGCAGACTGACCTCATGAACCGGCAAGCTTACGCAAAATCCCGCGAGATCATCGTCGCCAACGCCATCGAGCAGGTGATCACCGAACTCAGGCTGATCGACGTCGCCGACTATATCGCCTTCATCCGGCTCGAGCATTTCGCCTGCCTGTCGGATCTGGTGGATTCGGCGGCCGAACTGTTCTTCATGCCGGGCACGCTCAGGCTCGGTCACGGCGGCGAAGCCCATGTCGACTGGAGCGGCAGTCCGCGCATCGTGCTCGACCTCGAGCTCAGGCCACCCGGCGTGACCGTCTATTTCCAGCTGACGTTGAGCGGAGACAAGGACCATGTCGTGGTCAACTACGTGTCGTTCGAAAAGCCCGGCGAGAATCCCGAGCACAACACCGCGCTCCTGGAAGCGGTGATCGAACAGGCGCGCATCCGCAGGACCGAGACGATCGCCTACTGAAATCTGCCTTGAGGGAAGCAAAGCGCGGCGGTGATGGACCGCGCGCGGTTTGGCATGCCGTGGCCCTCGCGGTCGCGCAGGTTCGGCCGGTCCGTGCTCGGAGCCTTCGCGGGACGATCTATTCGATGAGGCCGAGCCGCAGCGCCTTGGCCACCGCCTGGTTGCGGTTGACGGCGTTGAGCTTCTGCGTCGACTGGGTCAGGTACTGGTTGGCGGTGTGCACCGACAATTTCAGCAGCTTGGCGATCTCCTCGCTGGTGTTGCCGTTGGCGGTCAGCTTCAGGCATTCGAGCTCGCGCTTGGAGATCGAGCGCATCCGGCTGGTGTCGGTCGGACGGATGCGGGCGACCGCGGCAAACAGCGAGAAGCTGCGGGCGTGGATCTCGTAGAGCGCCTCCTGCGGCAGGGCGATGTCCGGCCCGAGGAAGATGACCAGCCCGCACTGGCCGCGGTCGGCATGGACGGGAAAGGCGATGCCGTTGGTGCCGGGCGCGAGCGGCGCCGTTCTTTCGGCCCAGGCAAGATCCTGGAAGGCCTGCTGCGAACTGGCGATGCCGTCGTCCGCCCACCAGCGCGGCGCCGTGGAGATGCGGGTGTGGCGCACCATTTCCTCGCCATTGGCGCCGGAGATGAATTTGGTGGCCACGGAGGTGCCGGGGTAGTCCGAATCGAAGCTTGGCACGAGGCGGGCCCGTTCCAGCGAAGGGCTGACGAAGAACAGGCCGAAAGCCCCGGCGTTGATGTCGACGGCGATCCAGCGGCAGCGGCGCACGGCGTCCGGAATGGTGACGGCGTGGTGCGTTTCGGAGCCGAGCGAGAAGGCGCCGAAGGGGCTGCGCTGCTCGTTGAAGAGGGCCTCGGCTGCCTCCTTGACCTGTGCCTGTTTCAAATGATGCCGCTCCTGATCGCCGTCGCGATGGCCATCGCGCGGTTGCTGGCCGCGAATTTCTGGATCGCGTGGGTGATGTAGCTGTTGACGGTGTTCGACGAGACGCCGAGGATCAGCGCGACCTCGTCGGTGGTCTTGCCCTCCGACACCCAGAACAGGCATTCGCGCTCGCGGTCGGACAGCGGGTCCTGCATGGCGGCGGCGGCGATCAGCTGCGGGATGTCGGACAGCGCATAGCAGCACTTCAGCTGGGCTTTCATCAGAGCCGGCTGGTCGATCTTGCCGACCTCGGCGGCCGAAAACAGCGCGAACAGGCGCTGGCGACCGACATTCAGCCGCAGCGAGTAGATCTCGGCGTGGCCGAGCACATCGAGCAGGCGGGCCTCCTCGCCGCTCAGCAGCGCGCCGGCATCGGGCGCCTGGGCAGCCACCAGCGGCCTCGGGCGGTTGCCGGGCGACGCGGTCAGCGGCCCCTGGGCGAGGCCGGCTATCAGCCGTTTGCCGATGAGCTCGATGGCGTCGAATATCCAGTTGGAGGACACGATGCGGGCATCGCTGCGATCCTGGTCGTGGATGATGGCGACGAGCATGTAGCTGTCGGCGCCGATCTCGGCGGCAAGCTGCATGAAAAAGCTGGTGAGGTCGCCGCGAGACGCCAGGCGCGATGGTTCGGATTGGAGAAGCGCGGCGGGACTGCTCATTTTATGCTTTGGCCGGAATCGATCCATGTGCCCGGTGCTGGTGTCGCCAGCGGCCGAACCCGAAATACGCGTCACTGTCACGAAGACACACTCAAGGCGCGGTCAGCGCCCAACCAGGTCGGAATCCCTACAGGGAACGCGAAGCCGTCCGCGTCTGGTGCCGGCCGAGTGCCGGAACTTGAGACTTTGGGTGGTCGCCGCGCCCCCCGAGGACCGGCTGATTCGGGTCTAATCTACCCGTAGATGAATCCGACATCAAACGCGATTTGACAAAATCGAATCCGGTGGACTCGGATCGCGACTCAGGGGCCGTTTCGCGCTGCTTTCAACCGGTCTCTTCGATGGAAAAATCGGGGCAGGTGCCGGGCCGCCATATCGGGGCGCGGCCGATTCGGCTAGGATTCGCATGGCGGCAATGGATGGGCGTCCATTGCCGGTGGTCTTGCGGGGGAAACGATGAGCGATT
The DNA here is from genome assembly GCF_003998845.1 of Mesorhizobium sp. M4A.F.Ca.ET.022.05.2.1. Taxonomy (NCBI): domain Bacteria; kingdom Pseudomonadati; phylum Pseudomonadota; class Alphaproteobacteria; order Hyphomicrobiales; family Phyllobacteriaceae; genus Mesorhizobium; species Mesorhizobium sp. M4A.F.Ca.ET.022.05.2.1. Next base: position 7,942 of record NZ_RZOJ01000114.1, read on the forward strand.
CATTCCAGGAAGTGACGTCCGTCTCGTGGTTCGGACGGATCAAGCGCGCGGTCGGCGGGGTGGTCTTCGGCCTGATCCTGATCGTGCTGATGGTGATCGGTCTGTTCTGGAACGAAGGCCGCGCGGTGCAGACGGCGCGCTCGCTGGCGGAAGGCGCCGGCACCGTCGTCTCGGTCGGCGTAGACAAGATCGACGCCGGCAATGACGGCAGGCTGGTGCATGTGACTGGACCGGTGACGGCCGATAGCGGTCTTGCCGATCCGGATTTCGGCATTCAGGCCGAGGGGCTGCGCCTGTCGCGCAGCGTCGAGATGTACCAGTGGAAGGAAGACTCCAAGTCGGAGACGACGAAGAAGCTGGGTGGCGGCGAGGAGACGGTGACGACCTACAGCTATTCGAAGGTGTGGGACGACAGCCAGATCAACTCATCCGACTTCAAGAAGCCCGACGGCCACCAGAACCCGCCGATGGCGATCCACAGCAGGAGCTTCCAGATTGCGGAGGGCAAACTCGGCGCCTTCACGCTCGACAGGCCGGTGCTCGACCGCATCGGGGGCGACAAGGAATTTTCGCTCTCGTCCAGCCAGTCGGCCGCGATCGAGGCTGCCTATACCGGTGCAAAGCCGATCAACATCGTCGACGGCAGGATCTATCTCGGCGCCGATACGACGTCGCCGGCGCTGGGCGACTATCGCATCGGTTACGAGCTGGCGCCGCTCGGCACCGTCAGCATCGTCGCGCGCCAGGCCGGCGACCGGTTCGAGTCCTACCAGACGGCGGCCGGCGATGCGTTGCTGATGGTGGATACGGGCGACGTTCCCGCCGACAGGATGTTCGCCGAAGCGGTCAGCGCGAACACGCTGATAACCTGGCTGCTGCGCGCCGGCGGCCTGATCCTGCTGACGATAGGCTTTGCCCTGCTGCTCGGCCCGATCGGGGTGATCTTCGACGTCATACCCTTCCTCGGCAGCCTGGCCCGGCTGGGCACCGGCATCATCGCCTTCGTCCTGGCGATCCTGGTCGGGATGACGACGATCGCCGTCGCCTGGTTCTGGTATCGGCCGGTGCTGGCGGCCGCCATCCTGGCCGCGGGCGTTATTGCCGCGGCGGCGGTGTACATGCTTGGGCGTTCCCGCAAACCGGCCGTGCCGGCCGCCGCGCCGAGCCCCGGCGCTGCCGCATAGCGTAGAGTTTCCAAGGGGCGGCTGCTGCCACCCCCTTGGGCTCCTACCTGTCCTCGAAGCCGGTCAGCACGCCGACGGCGTTGATGCCGATCTCTTCCACCGCGTAGCCGCCTTCCATGACGAACAGCGTCGGCAGGCCGAGCCTGGCGATGCGGCGACCGATCTTGGGATAGTCGGCGCTCTTCAGCTTGAACTGGCTGATCGGGTCCTTCTCGAACGTGTCGACGCCGAGCGACACCACGACGACATCGGGGACGTAGGCGGCAAGCTTGGAGCAGGCATCCTCCAGCGAGGCGTTCCAGCCGTCCCAGTCGGTGCCGAACGGCATCGGGTAGTTGAGGTTGAAGCCTTCGCCTTCGCCGATGCCGTGCTCGTCGGCATGGCCGAGGAAGAACGGATATTCGGTCATCGGATCGCCGTGCAGGTTGATCACCTGGACGTCGCCGCGGCCGTAGAAGATCTCCTGCGTGCCGTTGCCGTGATGGTAGTCGACATCGAGGATCGAGACGCGCCTGGCGCCCTGGTCGAGGAACCACTGCGCGGCAACGGCGGCGTTGTTGATGAAGCAATAGCCGCCCATGAAGGCGGCACCCGCATGATGGCCGGGCGGGCGGCAGAGCGCGAAGGCGGCCGGCTCGCCGGCCTTGACCAGTTCAGCCGCCGTCAGCGCCACTTCATAGGACGACTTGATCGCCGCCCAGGTGCCTTCGACGAAGGTGGCGCCGGCGTCGAAGGAATAATAGCCGAGCAGGCCGTCGATGCGCCGCGGCGGCACGTCGCCGCGCAAACCGCGCGTCGGCCAGGTGAACGCCATGGCCGAGCCCTTGTGCCCCTCAGCCGTCCATCGCGGCCAGACGGTCGGCAGGAAGTCGATGTAGTCGGCACTGTGCACGCGCTTGGCGGCGGCGAGATCATGCTCGACCGGCCCGATGATCAGCCCCAGCTTCTCGCTCTCGACGCGCGCCCTGATGAATTCCGCCCGCGACGGCTTTTCGAAACCCGGCACGATCGCCGACGTGACCAGTTCCATCTGGCCTGCATGGCCGGCGTGAAGCGGCGAATAGACAGTCTTCATGAAATTCCTCTCGAAGTGCGAAATCAGTCAAGATTGAGATAGGGGTTCACCAAGGCGAGCCACATCACTTCCACATCGTCCTCGATAAGGTCGTATGTCTTGCGATCCCTTTTCAGCCCCACAAGCCGGCACGCGTGCCCGACCTCCATCATCAGCAAGCCGAGGCGGCTCGCGACCTTGTCTTCAAGAGCCGGGTTCACATGCTGCAGCCATGCGGCGTAGAGGGCGATGATCTGGTCGTCATATTCGTTCTGGATCGGTCTCAGGTCGGCGTTTCCCGATATGGCCTCGATCACCGGCATCAGGCTGGCGTTGTCGAGATAGAGCTTCGAGGTGTCGATGAAGAGCTTGCGCACTTCCTGGCGAAACTCTTCGCGGTTGGTGGGTGGGGCGACCTCGATGCGCCTTGCGATCACCTCCGGAAACGACGACAGCCAGCGCCGGGCGAGGTCGAGAAGTATGGCCTCCTTGTTGGGAAAGTACTGGTAGACCGAACCGACCGACAGGCCGGCATGCTGGGCGATGGCGAGCGTCGTCGGCGCCTTGGTTCCTTGCTCCCGCGTCAAGGTCAGCGCCGCGTCGAGAATTCTGTCGACCACCTTGCTCGAGCGTTCCTGGCGCGGCTGCTTGCGCGGTTCGAGCGCTATCCTGGTTTCGCGGCTGAGGTTGCGCTTCACGGCTCTAGGTCCTCGTTCCCCGCCCCGGTCTCAAGACAGGCGCCGGGTGCTGTCCACAATTCATTCGAAATTCGGAGCGTTGACAAACGCGAATAATTAGTCGCATTCTTTATCCACGCTGTCTGCCGGGATAACAAGGGGAATTTCGAAGACAGCGCGCTGGCATCATTCTTGTCCCATGGCGCGCCGCTCCGGCGGAGTGGAACGCCGTTGGCCAAGGGGTTGCCGGTCACGGCCAGTCGTCAAAAGCGCGGAGTCGCGATGTCTGTCACGGGTGCGGATCACAATGCGGATCTGATCGTCGTCAACGGTCGTGTGCTGACCATGGATGCCGACAATCCCGCAGCCGAAGCCATTGCCGTCAAGGACGGCGCCATCATCGCCATCGGCAGCCGTGCCTCGATCGAAGGCTACAAGGGAACGGCCACCAGGATCGTCGACGCCGGGGGCGGCTCGGTGATCCCCGGCTTCATCGAAGCCCACATGCATCTGTTTTCGGGGGCGGCCGAGCTTGCGCATCTGCAACTGTCGGGCGTCCACGGCTTCGAGGCGCTGCAAGCAGCGATCCGCGACTATGCATCGGCATGGCCCGACGCCAAGATGCTGGTCGCGCAAGGTGTCGACTATACCGTCCTTGGCGACGTGCGGGTGACGCGCCACCATCTCGACGCGATCCTGCCCGCCCGGCCTTTCGTCATGGCCGCTCCCGACCACCACACGATGTGGGCCAACACCAAGGCGCTGGAGATGGCCGGCATCCTGCACGGACGCACGCTTGGTCCGGGCAACGAGATCGTCATGGGCGAGGATGGCCTGGCCGCAGGCGAACTGCGCGAGGGCGAGGCGTTCGGCCCGGTGCTCGATCTTGCCGGAGAAGGTCGGGTGCGGCTGGGGCTGGCGACCGGCGGCGAGCCGGATCCGATGCCGACCGCCGCCGAGCGCGCCGCCGACCGCGACATCATGCGGCGCGGGCTCGCCTGGTGCGCGCGCCACGGCATCACCTCCATCCAGAACATGGACGGCAATCTCTACCAGCTCGAGCTGCTGGCCGAGATCGAGGCCGAGGAGGGCTTGTCCTGCCGTGCGCAGATACCGTTTCACTACAAGAATTTCATGACGCTCGACATCCTCGACAAGGCGTCCGTCATGGCCGAACGCTACAACACCGAGTGGTTGTCGTCGGGCATGGTCAAGGTGTTCTATGACGGTGTGCTCGAATCTTGGACGGCGGTGATGGTCGAACCCTATGCCGACCGGCCGAACTGGGTGGGCGAGCCGCTGTTTACGCCGCGCCGGTTCGCCGAGCTTGCGGTCGCCGTCGACAGGCGCGGGCTGCAGATGGCGGTGCATTCGATCGGCGACGGCGCGGTGCGTGCCGTCCTCGACGGCTACGAGGCGGCCGCGAAGGCCAATGGCAAGCGCGACAGCCGGCACCGGGTCGAGCACATCGAGGTCATCACCGACGCCGATGTGCCACGCTTCGAAGATCTTGGCGTCATCGCCTCCATGCAGCCGCCGCATCCGCCCGGCGCGATGGATTTTCCCCTGGAACCGACGGTGTCGCGCATCGGGCAGGCCCGCTGGCCGCTAAGCTATGCATGGCGGACCCTGAAGAATGCCGGCGCGCGCGTCGTCTTCGCCTCCGACTGGCCGGTAGCGCCCATCGATCCGATCCTGGGCATCCAAGCGGCAGTGTTGCGCAAACCATGGGCAAGCACCGACCCCGACCAGAGATTCTCGCTGCACGAGGCGATTGCCGGCTATACGGTGGAAGGGGCCTATGCCGAGTTCATGGAGGACCGAAAGGGCCGCCTGAAGCCGGGCTATCTGGCCGACCTGGTGGTGCTCTCGGCCGATATCGAGGCGACCGCGCCGGAAGATCTGCACAAGGTGCGGCCGGTCACCACGGTTTGCGGCGGAAAGGTCACTTATCAAGCCTGACGGTGGCACGGGAATTGCTTTTTAGTCCAGTCCAAGCTCCGCAGTTGCCAAGCCGATTGGCTTATGGTGACAATCAAACAGGAACAAAACCTGCCGCCAAGAGCAGGCCATCTCAATGGGGTAATCGTGCCGGAACAACCGGATAAGAATGCGATCGAGGTTCGTGGCGTTCGCAAGGTATTTGGCAGCGGTGAAAACCAGGTCGCCGCTCTCGACACGGTTTCGGTGTCGATCCGCGAAAACGAGTTCTTCACGCTGCTGGGGCCTTCCGGCTGCGGCAAGACAACGCTTCTGAGGCTGATCGCCGGCTTCGACTTTCCAACCGCCGGCGAGATTCTGCTGCACGGCCAGGACATCGCGCCGCTGCCGCCATTCAAGCGGCCGGTCAACACCGTGTTCCAGTCCTACGCGCTGTTCCCGCACATGACGGTAGCCGAGAATATCGGCTTCGGCCTGGAAATGCTGGGCAAGCCCAAGGCCGAGATCAAGGCGCGCGTCGGCGAGATGCTGAAGCTGGTCAAGATGGAGGCGCTCGCCGGCCGTCGCACCAGCCAGATCTCCGGCGGCCAACAGCAGCGCGTGGCGCTCGCCCGCGCGCTGGCGCCGCAGCCGAAGGTGCTCCTGCTCGACGAGCCGCTGTCGGCGCTCGACTACAAGCTGCGCAAAGAGATGCAGATCGAGCTGAAGCGGCTGCAGCACGAGACCGGCATCACCTTCATCTTCGTCACCCACGACCAGGAAGAGGCGCTGACGATGTCGGACCGCATCGCGGTGATGTCGTCGGGCAAGATCCTGCAGGTCGGCACGCCCTGGGACATCTACGACAAGCCGGCGGAACGCTTCGTCGCCGACTTCATCGGCGAGACCAACTTTCTCACCGCCGCCATATCGGACATTGGCAACGGCAAGGCGCGCGCGACGCTCAAATCCGGCGCGACCATCGAGGCGACCGTGGCCGAGGGCTTCCAGCCGAAGGACAACGCCACCGTGGTGGTGCGGCCGGAGCACGCCAAGCTGAGCAACGCCAAGGGCGACCTGTCGGGAACGGTCGAAAACATCGTCTATTTCGGCACCGACACGCATATCCATGTCCAGCTGAACAGCGGCGAGGCCTTCACCGTGCGTCAGCAGAATACGCGCAGCGCCGGCTGCGGCTTCGAGCGCGGCGACAAGGTCGGCATCCTGATCGGCAACGACGCCGCGCAAGTGCTGAGGGACTGATGGCCACCGCGGAACAAGTCGCCAAGGAAGCGGAACGGCGCGACGTCCGCACGCGCTGGCTGCTGTCGGCGCCGGCGCTCATCATCATCTTTCTGGCGGCGACCGGCCCGCTGCTGATCGTGCTGGTCTATTCGCTGCTGACGCCCGGCGCGTACGGCGACGTGAAATGGCAATTCTCGCCGGAGGCCTGGCTGTCGGTGTTCATGGAGCGTGACATTTTCGACGACACGCTTTCGCTTGCCGCCGCTCACGTCACCATCTTCTGGCGCTCCATCAAGCTGGCGATCGTGACGACGATCGCCACCCTGGCGCTGGGTTTCCCGACCGCCTATTTCATGGCGACGCGCAGTGAAAAGACGCGCGACATCTGGCTGTTCCTGATCACCATCCCGTTCTGGACGAACCTGCTCATCCGCACCTTCGCGGTGCTGCAGATCATCCGCAACGAGGGCATCATCAACACCATCCTGATCAAGCTCGGCATCGTCTCGGCGCCTGTCCAAATACTGTTCACCGATACGGCGATCCTGATCGGCATGGCCTATGTCTACCTGCCGCTGATGGTGCTGCCGATCTATGCCAGCATGGAGAAACTCGACTTCCGGCTGGTCGAGGCCGGCTACGATCTCTATGCCAGCCGGTTCCAGGTGCTGCGGCGCATCATCTTCCCGCTGGTCAGGCCGGGCGTCATCGCCGGCTCGATCCTGGTCTTCATTCCGGCGATCGGCGCCTATGTCACGCCCAGCGTGCTCGGCGGCGGCAAGAACATGATGCTATCCAACCTGATCGAGTTGCAGTTCGGGCAGGGCCGCAACTGGCCGCTCGGCTCGGCGCTGTCGATCACGGTGATGATCATCGTTATGGTGGCGCTGCTGGCCTATGTGCGCAATGCCGGACGGGCGGAGGTGCGCCATGGCTAATTTCTCGATCAAGCACCAGCCGGGCTTCACCGCGATCGCGGCGACCTGCTTCGTCGTCCTCTATCTGCCGATCATCGTCCTGGTGTTCTACGCCTTCAACGCCGCGACATCGACCTCGGAGTGGGGCGGCTTCTCGCTGAAATGGTTCCAGTCGGCATGGCAGAACACGCAGGTCATCGATGCCACCCTGCGATCGTTCCAGATCGGTTCGGTTGCCGCGGTGCTGGCGACCATCGCCGCAACCATGGCGGCGCTGGCGACGACGCGCACGGCGCCCTATCCCGGACTGACCTTCAAATACGCGGCGATCAACCAGCCGCTGATGGTGCCGGAGATCGTCACCGGCGTGGCGCTGCTGATCTTCTTTTCGCGCATCAAGATTTTCACCGGCTATTCCGGCCTCGGCTATCTGATCGCCGCGCACACGGCATTCTGCATCCCCTTTGCCTACCTGCCGATCCGGGCGCGGTTGGAGAACATGGACCTGACACTGGAGCGCGCCGCCGCCGATCTCTACGCGACGC
>NZ_RZOJ01000115.1:0-15326 GCF_003998845.1 Mesorhizobium sp. M4A.F.Ca.ET.022.05.2.1
GCCGCTGCAAGCGAGCCGGTGGCCGATTTCCACACCCATGAAAAAATCATCGACGGCGGGCTGTCAAAGCGTCGGCTCGACCATTGCTTCGTCGGCGGCATGCTCGCCACGCGCGTGCGCTCGGTCGGCGCCGACATTGGCGAGATCGCGTCCGACCATTTTCCGCTGAGGGTCGATATTGACCTCGAAACGCCCTGCCTTGCCGCAGTCTCCGGAGGCGGATGAAGCGGGCATGACGCTTTTCGTCTTCTTCGCGGTTCTTAGCGCGGCCGCCATGCACGCGATCTGGAACGCACTGGTCAAGGTGCATCTCGACCGTTTCCTGTCGATCACGCTGATGACATTGGGCATGGGATTTGCCGCGCTGTTCGTGCTGCCCTTCGTCGAGTTCCCGAAGGCCGAAGTGTGGCCATTCATTCTCGCCTCGGTCTTCTTTCACATGGGCTACCGGACCTTCCTGATCGGCGCCTACAAGGCCGGCGATTTCGCCCAGACCTATCCGCTGGCGCGCGGTACTGCACCGCTGCTCTCCGCCCTTGGCGGTATGGTGGTGGTGCGGGAGGTTCCCGCGTCGCTCGCCATTCTCGGTATCCTGCTGTTGTCGGCCGGCACGCTGGTAATGTCGTTTCGCGGCGGCGTCCATCTGGAGCGGTTCAACCTGCGCGCGGTCAGCTTCGCGCTGGGCACGTCGATCTTCATCGCCAGCTATACGCTGTCCGACGGTAGCGGCGCGCGGCTGGCGGCGAACGCGCTGAGCTATGCCGCCTGGCTGTTCGTCTGCGACGCCGCGTGGGCGCTGGTGCTGTGTCTCATCTTCCGGGGGCCACAATCGCTGCCAGTGTTGGCGCGCGACTGGAAGGCCGGGCTGTTCACCGGCGTGCTCAGCGGCGCCGCCTACTGGATCGTCATGTGGGCGATGACCAAGGCGCCGATCGCCTCGGTGGCATCGCTGCGCGAGACCTCGATCCTGTTCGCCATGCTGATCTCGGTCGTCGCGCTGGGCGAGAAGATGACGCGCTGGCGCGGCGCCGCGGCGCTCAGCATCGTCGCCGGCGTCGTCGCATTGCGTCTGGGGTAATTTCTCGGCCGGTCAGTCGAGAATTTCCAGATCGACCACCATCAGCCCGTCGGTGCCGCCTTCGAGGGCGGCGACCAGCCGGGCGCCGGCACGCTGATGCGCCTCGTGCACCAGATAGGCGTCGCGGGCGGCGGCGTCGCGGAAGTCGATGGTGAAGCCATGGCTGAAGCCGCGCGCGAACGGTTCCGGACTGACATTGGCGCTGAACTGGACCTTGTCCATCCCTTCGATCGCCCAGCGCAAGGCTTCCAGATCGGCATGGATCGCCGCGCGTTCGGAGGCGTCGACGTCGTGGCGGAATCTGACAAAGACGCAGTGCCGGATCATGGCTCTCTCCTCAAGCGGCGCGGTTGCCGGAGAAAACGGCCGGCGGCAGAGGTTCGCGGCCAAGGATCAGGTCGGCGCCCTTTTCGCCGACCATGATGGTCGGCGCATTGGTGTTGGAGGAGGGAACGCGCGGCATCACCGAGGCGTCGCAGATGCGCAAGCCCTCGATGCCGCGCAGTCTCAGATCCGGCGTCACCACGGCCATTTCGTCATGCCCCATGCGGCAGGTGCCGACCGGATGATGGTCGGTCTTGGAACTGCGGCAGGCGTAGTCGAACAGGTCGCCGTCGCTCTGCAGGGCAGGGCCCGGAAGCACCTCGCGCAGCACGTAGGGGGCAAGCGCCTTCTGGCGCATGATCTCGCGCGCCAGCCGCAGCCCTTTGATCGACATGTCGCGATCGTAGGGATCGGACCAATAGTTCGGATCGATCAGCGGATGGTCGGCCGGGTCGGCGCTCTTCAACCGCACCGTGCCGCGCGAGCGCGGGCGCAGGAAGGCGGAATTCAAGGTGACGCCCGGATTCTTCAGCTTCTCGACACCGGCCTCGATGCCGGAGCCGAGGCCGAGATGGAACTGGATGTCGGGCGAAGCGGCGGTCGGGTCGGCGTACCAGAAGCCGCCGGTCTCGAACAGGCTGGAGGCCACCGGCCCCTTCTTCAGCAGCAGATATTGCAGGCCGGCCCACATCGTGCGGTGCAGCTTGGCATAGTTGTCATAGGTGTGGTCGCCGGTGCATTCGGCGATGACGAACAGGTCGAGATGGTCCTGCATGTTGGAGCCAACGCCGGGCAGGTCATGGATAGGCGTCACGCCGACCGACTTCAGATGATCGGCCGGTCCGATGCCCGACTGCATGAGAAGCTTGGGCGAGCCGATGGCGCCGGAGGAGACGACCACCTCGCGCTCGGCGCGCAGGATCGCAGGCTGACCGCCCGGTTTGTCGACGACCTCGACACCAACGGCGCGGCCCTTCTCGACGACGATGCGGGTGACCAGCACGTCTGTCCTGACGCTCAGGTTCCTGCGGGCGCGGATCGGCTTCAGATAGGCGACCGATGCGGACGAGCGCCGCGCATCCTTCTGGGTCAGCTGGTAGTAGCCGACGCCCTCCTGGCTGGCGCCATTGAAGTCCGGGTTGAAGGGGATGCCCATCTCCTGGCCGGCGCGGAAATAGGCCTCGCAGATCGGCAGCGGCGAGATCGGGTTGGAGACGCCGAGGGGCCCCTGGTCGCCATGGAAGTCGTTGGCGTAGCGCTGGTTGTTCTCGGCGCGCTTGAAATAGGGCAGCACGTCGCGATAGGCCCATCCAGCGAGGCCCTCTTCCTTCTCCCACGCGTCGTAGTCGCGGGCATTGCCGCGCGTGTAGATCTGGGCGTTGATCGAGGAGCCGCCGCCGACCACCTTGGCCTGCGTGTACCAGAAGACGCGGTCCTTCATGTGCTTCTGCGGCACGGTCGACCAGCCCCAGGAGGCGATGCCCTTGGTCATCTTGGCGAAGCCGGCCGGCATGTGGATCAGCGGATGCCAGTCCTTGCCGCCGGCTTCCAGCAGCAGCACCGAATTCGAGGGATCCTCGCTGAGCCGGTTGGCGAGAACGCAGCCGGCGGGACCGGCGCCAACGATGATGTAATCGGTCATTGTCTCATCCGTTCAGAGCCGCGGTATGGAGAGCGCACCGTCGACATTGATGATCGAGCCGGTCGAAAAGCCGAACTTGCCGCTGGCAAGCGCGGCCACCACGGCGCCGATATCCGATGCCTCGCCCCAGCGTCTGGCTGGCACCAGACCGCCTTCGATCAGCGCCTCATATTTGGCGGCAACGCCTGATGTCATGTCGGTGCGGATGATGCCAGGCCGCACCTCGAACACGCTGATCCCTTCGGCAGCGAGTCGCAGCGCCAGGGTTTTCACCCACATCGACAGGCCGGCTTTCGAGACGCAGTAGTCGGCGCGTTCCGGCGAGGCCGCTTCGGCGCTGACGGAAGTGATTGTGACGATCGATTTCGGGTGCTCGCCGAGTGTGCCAAGCATGGCCTTGGCGACGGCCTGGCTGAGGAACACCGTACCGCGCAGATTGATGCCGAGGGCGCGATCGAAGTTCTCCGGTTTCAGGTCCAGCAGATCACCGCGCACGACGGCGCCGACGCCGGCGTTGTTGACCAGGCAATCGATGCGGCCGAAGGCGCTCTTCGCGGTTTTGATCAACGCCGCGTGGCCCGCGAGATCGGCGATATCACAGCTTGCGTAGGCGAACTTCGAACCGCGCGCGGTGATATTCTTGGCAAGGCCATCGGCAGGCTTGTCGGCCAAGTCGGCGACGAGGATGTCGAAGCCGGCATCGGCCAATGCCTCGGCGCAGGCCAGTCCGATGCCCCGCGCGCCGCCCGTGATGATGGCCGCCGGGCGGGTCACGCGGCAAGCTCCGTCTTGCGGATGTGCTCGGCCACGCGCAGCGCCTGCGCCGCGATCGACAACGCCGGGTTGACCGCGGCCGAGGTCGGCAGGAAGCCGCCGTCGACGACGAACAGGTTTTGGTGGTCGTAGGCGCGGCAGAACGGGTCGAGCGGCGAGTTGCCCGGATCGTCGCCCATCTTCACCGTGCCGCACTGGTGCGAGGGCGTGCGCTTGTCGAAGGGACGCGACAGCACGATCGGATAGCCGCAAGCGCGGAAATTCTCGCGCATCACCTTGGTCAAGCCTTCCAGCGACTGCATGTTGGAGCGCCGCCACTGCATGACGATGTCCTTGCCGTCGACCATGATGCGGCTCTCGGGGTCGGGCAGGTCCTCGCACATCAGATACCAGTCGACGGCATGGCCGGCCATGAAGTCGAGCGCGAATTTCGGCACCGTCTTCACATTGGCCCTCAGCATGTTGCCGTCGATCTTGCCGAGCAGTTGCACATTGCCGAGCGGTTTGCCACCCCTGCCGTCCGACAGGTAGTAGTCGTTGAGCATCAGAGTCTTCTGGTAGACGGCGTCGTTGCGGCGGCGCGGATCGATCGCCAGCATGGCGCTCGAATTGTGGTTCATGAAGTTGCGGCCGACCTGGTCGGAACTGTTGGCAAGGCCCTTGCCCTTCGCGGAGGGCGAGCGCAGCAGAATGACGGCGGAATTGACCGCTCCGGCCGAAAGAATGACCAGCTTCGGCGACAGCTTCTTTTGCGAGCCGCTCTGGGTGTAGTGGATGGTGGCGATCGACTTGCCGTCCGGCGCTGCCTCCAGATAGTCGACATGGGCGCCGGTCTCGAGACGGATGTTCTGGTCCGCAAGGGCCGCCGCCAGCGGTCCGGTCTGGGCATCGACCTTGCCCTGGCCGGTGTTGGGGAAGGCGTCCCACCCCGTCCTGCCGTCCTTCAGCCAGGCGTCGATGTCGACGCCGAGCGGCAGCGACGCCGGATGCAGGCCGAGTCCCTTCAACTCGGCACGGGCGCGCGCGATGGGCGCCTCGTCGGCGACCGGCTTGAAGGCATAGGGGATCGAATGGAACGGCTCGGTCGGGTCTTCACCCAGCGTCCCACGCACGCGAAAGAGCTGCTCGGCCTCCGAATACCACGGTTCGAACTCGTCATAGGAGAAGGGCCATGCCGGCGAGACGCCGCCGAAATGCTCCATGGCGGAAAAGTCCTCCTTGCGGTAGCGGATCAGCACCGCGCCATAGAATTTCGAATTGCCGCCAACATAGTAGTAGTTGCCTGGGTTGAAGGCGGCGCCGCCCGCTTCGCGCCACATCTCCTTCGGCCGGTAGTGGCCATTGACGAAAATGGCGCGGGTGTCGCGCGTCTCGGGCGTCGCAGGCAGAGGTTCGCCGCGCTCCAGGATCAGGATCGAGGCGCCACTGCCAGCCAGACCGGAGGCGATCGTGGCGCCGCCGATGCCGGAGCCGATGATGACGATATCCGGGTTTGCCATGGCCTAAAGATCTTCGTTTGGATGCATGTCGTTGGCCCAAAACCGGAGCCACTTTTGGGCGACATGCATCAGAGAATGCGCTTCTCGGTCGCCGGGTCGAAGAACACAGCCTTGGTCAGGTTGAAGGCGAGCGGCGTCACGGTGCCAGGCTGGATCTTGGCATCGGCGCGCAACCGTGCCACCACCGCCTTGCCGCCGAGATTGGTGACGGCGAAGGTGTCGGAGCCGGCCGGCTCGATCACCTCGATATGGCAGTCCGCTGTGGCGATGTTGGAGGCATTGCGTTCGGCGCCTTCCGGATCGGTCAGCGACTCCGGGCGGACGCCGAAGATGACTGGCTTGCCCTGGAAGGCCGAAAGGCCCGTCGGCGCGTTGCTGAGCGGCAGCAAGATCGGCTCGCGCCCGTCGCGCTGCAGCACCACGGACAACCCACTGCCATTGCCGCCGATCGTCGCCGGCACCAGGTTCATCGCCGGCGAGCCCATGAAATCGGCGACGAAGATGTTGGTCGGGTTGTTGTAGATTTCGGCCGGCGTGCCGAACTGCTGCACCTCTCCGTCGCGCATCACGGCGATCTTGGTGGCCAGCGTCATCGCCTCGATCTGGTCATGGGTGACGTAGACGATCGTCGTCCCGGTGTTGGCGTGCAGGCGCTTGATCTCGATACGCATGTCGACGCGCAGCTTGGCGTCGAGGTTGGAGAGCGGCTCGTCGAACAGGAACAGTTTCGGGTCGCGCACCAGCGCCCGGCCCATGGCGACGCGCTGGCGCTGGCCGCCGGAGAGCTGGCTTGGCTTGCGCTGCAGGAGGTGGCCGATCTGCAGCACCTTGGCCACCTTGTCGATTGCCTTCTGGCGCTCGTCGGCCGGCACGCCGCGCATCTCCATGCCGAAAGAGATGTTCCCGGCCACCGTCATGTTCGGATAGAGCGCGTAGCTCTGGAACACCATGGCGATGTCGCGCTTGGACGGATGGAGATCGTTGATAGCGCGTCCATCGACGCGGATCTCGCCCTCGGTGATGTTCTCCAGCCCGGCGATGGTGTTGAGCAGCGTGGACTTGCCGCAGCCGGACGGGCCGACCAGCACGAGGAAGCCGCCCTTCTCCAACTCGACATTGATGCCCTTCAGGATCTCGACATTCCCGAAGCGCTTCTTCAGCCCATCAATTTCAAGAAAAGCCATCAGATTATCCTTTGACCGCACCGGCCATCAGCCCGCGCACGAAATAGCGGCCGGCGACGACATAGACGAGAAGGGTGGGAAGGGCGGCGATCATCGCCGCCGCCATGTTGACGTTGTACTCGACCACGCCGGTCGAGGTGTTGACGACATTGTTCAGCGCCACCGTCATCGGCATGACGTCGCCGGTGCCGGCATAGGCGGAAGCGAACAGGAAGTCGTTCCAGATGTTGGTGAACTGGTAGATCACGGTGACGACGAAGATCGGCATCGAGTTCGGCAGCATGATGCGGCGGAAGATCTGGAAGAAGGAGGCGCCGTCGACCTGCGCCGCCTTGATCAGTTCGGTCGGAAAGGCCTCGTAGTAATTGCGGAAGAACAGCGTGGTGAAGCCGAGGCCGTAGACGACATGGACGAAGACCAGGTTCACCGTCGAATTGCCGAGGCCGAAATTGAACCCGGTCGCGTTCTGCAGTGTGACGCCGAAGCGGCCGATGCTGCCGAGGATCGTCGCCATCGGCAGCAGCACCGACTGGAACGGGATGAAGCAGGCGAACAGCATCATCGCGAAGACCAGCGTGTGGCCGCGGAAGCGCCATTTGGTCAGCACGTAGCCGTTGAGGGCGCCGAGCAGCGTCGAGATCAGCACCGCCGGAACCACCATCTTGATGGAGTTCCAGAAGTAGCCCTTGATGCCGGCGCAGGTGAGACCGACGCAGGCCTCGCCCCAGGCTTTCCACCACGGGTCGAACGTCGGCGCTTGCGGCAGTGCCAGCATGTTGCCGTTTTGAATCTCGTCCATGGTCTTGAACGAGGTGACAAGCATGACGAAGAGCGGCATCAGGTAGAAGATCGCGAAGAGCGCGAGCAGCCCGTAGATGACGATGCGGTTGATCGTCCTGGCGCTGATGCCGCCGGTGGCCGGGCGGGTCGGTGAGGCAACGGCGCTCATCGCGGCTTCTCCCTGAGCTCGGAATAGAGATAAGGCACAATGATCGCGGTCAGCGTCATCAGCATGATCACGGCGCTCGCCGAGCCGACGGCCATCTCGTTGCGCTTGAAGGTGAACTCGTACATGAAGTTGGACGGCAGCCAGGCCGAACCGCCCGGTCCGCCGCTGGTCAGCGCCACCACCAGGTCATAGGACTTGATGGCGAGGTGGGCGAGCACGATGAAGGCCGACAGGAACACTGGCCGCAGCAGCGGAATGACGATGCGGCGGTAGAGCTGGAAGGTGGTGGCGCCGTCGATCTGCGCCGCCTTCATGATCTCACCGTCGATGCCGCGCAAGCCGGCCAGGAACATCGCCATGATGAAGCCGGAGGCCTGCCAGACTCCAGCGATGACCACGGTGTAGATGACGAAATCCTTGTTCTTGATCCAGTCGAAATGGAAGCTCGTCCAGCCCCACTGGTGCAGCGTCTGCTCGAGGCCGAGGCCGGGATCGAGGAACCATTTCCAGGCGACGCCGGTGACGATGAAGGAGAGCGCCATCGGGTAGAGGTAGATCGGCCTGAGCATGCCTTCGCCGCGGATCTTCTGGTCGAGCAGGATGGCCAGGAACAGGCCGAGCGCCAGGCAGATGAAGATATAGAGGAAGCCGAAAATGCCCATGTTGGTGATCGAGGTGTACCAGCTCGACGGCGGGTCGCTCTCGAAGGTCCAGCGCCACAGCCGCTGATAGGCGCGCGGCCCGGTAATGGCGTAGGACGGGAAGGTCTTGGAATTGGTGAAGGACAGATAGATCGTCCATAGGATGAAGCCATAGACGAAGACGATCGTCGCCGCGAAGCTCGGCGCCAGCACGATCTTCGGCAATAGATCCTGCAGCCGCGAGCGAACGGACGCTCCTGGGCGGGCGTCGTGCTCCGGTGTCAGCTTCGCGGTGGTTTCGGCTACTGTGCTCATCGGCTCATCCAGTACCGGTTCGTCGGGGGCCGGCCGGCGCAAAGCGCCAGCCCGGGCAATCCCGGACCTTGCCTCGTTAGAAACCTCCCCGCCAGGGCGGGGAGGTCGTTTCAAGCATCGCTTACTTGGCGTCGTCGATCGCCTTGACCAGCTCGGTCACGGCCTCGTCCGAGGTCTTGATCTGGCCATGAACGAACTTCGAGACGACGTCCTTGTAGGCGTTGGCGACGGCCGGAGGCGCGCCATAGCCCTGGGCCAGCGAACCGAACAGCGTGCCGCCTTCGTTGGCCGCCTTCAGGTCGGCGATACCCTTCTTGCCGCAAGCGTCGAAGTCGGTGTCAGGCACGTCGGTGCGGGCCGGAACCGAACCCTTGACGACGTTGAAGGCCGACTGGAAGCTCTTCGACAGCGTGGCGGTGGCAAGCGCTGCCTGGGCGGCCTTGCGGTCGTCCGGAACGTTGAACATGCCGAACATGTCGGAGTTGTAGATCACCGAGCCGTCGGTGCCCGGGAAGCGATAGCAGAGGAAGTCGGTGCCCGGGGTCTTCTTGGCGGCGTGGAACTCGCCCTTGGCCCAGTCGCCCATGACCTGAACCAGCGCGTCACCCTTGATGACCATGGCGGTGGCGAGGTTCCAGTCGCGGCCCGAGAAGTTCGGGTCGACATAGGTGACCAGCTTGGCGAGGTTGTCGAACGACTTCTTCATCGTGTCGGACTTCAGCGATTCCTCGTCGAGGTCGTTGAAGGCCTTCTTGTAGAATTCCGGCCCGCCGGTCGACAGCACGACGGAGTCGAACATTGTGGCTTCCTGCCAGTTCTGGCCGCCGAGCGCGAGCGGGATGACGCCCGCCGCCTTGGCCTTGTCGAGCAAGGCGACGAAGTCGTCGAAGGTCTTCGGCTCGGCGCCGCCGATCTTGTCCATCACCGCCTTGTTGATCCACAGCCAGTTGACCGAGTGAACGTTGACCGGAGCCGCGACCCACTTGCCGTCGTAGACCGAGAATTTCTGCAGGGCTGCCGGAACCGACTTGTCCCAGCCTTCCTTCTTGGCGGTCTCGGTCAGATCGCCCATGACGCCGGCAGCGGCATAGTCGAGCACGGTATAGCCGAGCATCTGCGAGGCGGTCGGATAGTTGCCGGCCGCGACCATGGCTTTCAGCGCCGTCATGGCGGCGTCGCCGCCGCCGCCGGCCACCGGCACGTCCTTCCAGGCATAGCCTTCCTTGGACAAATCCTCCTTGAGGACGTTCAGAGCAGCCGCTTCGCCGCCCGACGTCCACCAATGCAGCATCTGCACTTCCTTGACGTCGGCGGCATGCGCCGAAAACGCAAAGGTCGACGCAAGAGCCGTTCCGATAAGCAGTTTGCGCAACATGTGGTTCCTCCCTTGTTGCAATGCACACAACCGACGGATGTCCGCCGGGGTCTTCCCAACTCAGCCGACCCACCAACCGGTGCGCTGGCCGCGATGAAACTGGATTGTCTTTTCCTCTGTATAGTCCTCGACAGCGCGCTTGCCGAGTTCACGTCCGAGACCGGACTGTTTGTAGCCCCCGAACGGCAGCTCGGGGTAACCTTCCATGAACGTGTTCACCCAAACAGTCCCCGAACGCACATTACGCGCCACCGACATGCAGGTGTCGATGCTGGCGCTCCACACACCCGCCGACAAACCATAGGGCGTGTTGTTGGCGATGTGCAACGCCCTTTCAATCGAGTCAAAGGTTAGCGCGGAGAGCACGGGCCCGAACACTTCCTCGCGTGCGATCGCCATGTCCTCGGTCACGCCGCGAATGATGGTCGGATCGAGATATTGGCCGGCATTTGAGGCGAGCTGGCTGCCGCCCGCATAAACAGAGCCGCCGTCTCCGGCCGCGGCCGTTACATAGCCGGCTACCTTGGTTAGATGGTCGGTGGAAATCATTGCGCCGACCTTGGTGCGGTCGTCGAGCGGATCGCCAACCGTCACCCTGGCGGTCAACGCCTTGACGGTCGCGAGGAAGTCGTCGGCGATCGCCTCATGTACGATCAGCCGGCTGCCGGCGTTGCAGCATTCGCCGGCGTTGAAGAAGCCGCCGAACACCGCGGCATCGGCCGCCGCTTCCAGATCGGCGTCGGGGAAGACGATTTGGCCGTTCTTGCCACCGAGCTCCATCGACACCTTCTTCAGGGAGTTCGAGGCGGCAGCCATGGTCATCTTGCCGACGCGGGTCGAGCCGGTGAAGGACACCATCTCGACCAGCGGATGGTTGACCATCGGCGCGCCGACATCGCTGCCCAGGCCGGCCAGGATGTTGACGGCACCGGCGGGGAGGCCTGCTTCGAGCAGGATGTCGCCAAGCACGAACGTCGAGGCCGAGGTCATCTCGCTCGGCTTGACCACCGCCGTGCAGCCGGCGGCGAGCGCGAAGGGCAGTTTCTGGCTGACGATCAGGAGGGGGAAATTCCACGGCGTGATGATCGAGACGACGCCGATCGGCTCGCGCAGCACGACGCCGAGCATCGCGTCGCCGAGATTGGCATAGCTCTCGCCATGCAGCGTGCGGGCGAGCGAGGCGGCATAGCGCCAGATGTCGACGGCGCCGCCGATCTCGCCGCGCGCCTGGGCGATCGGCTTGCCGGATTCCAGCGCGTCGAGCCTGGCGATCTCTTCCAGCCGGACCTCGATCAAGTCGGCCGCCTTGAGCAGGATGGCGGCGCGCTCGGATGCCTTCATGCGCGGCCAGGGGCCGGCCTCGAAGGCCCTGTGCGCGGCGGTCACCGCGGTCTCGACTTCCGCTTCGCCGGCCTGAGCATAGTGCGAGACGGTAAAGCCGTGGCCGGGGCTTCTGCGCTCCAGCACGCGGCCGTCGCGGGCCCCGACATGCTTGCCGTCGATCAGCAGCTTGTAGGTCTTCGGCGCCGCGGACGCCTCGGCCGGCATGGAAATCTTGAGGGGTGCGTTCATCGGATTCCTCTAGGACCTCGAAAAGGCCGGCTTCTGCTTGGCCTTGAAGGCATCGACGCCGGCCTTGAGGTCGCCGGTCAGCGCGATGAAGCCGCTGGCCAGCGCTTCCGTGGCTGCAGCACTCTCCTCGCCTTCGGCGACCGCGATCATCAGCTTTGCAGCCTCGATCGCCAGCGGTCCGCGCTCGGCGATCTTTTCTCCCCATATCTTGGCGTCGGCGAGCGCTTTGCCGGTCTCGACGACGCGGTCGACAACGCCGAGCGCAAGCGCTTCGCTCGCCAGCAGGACTTCGCCTCCGATGGCCATGCGCCGCACCGTCTGCGCGCCGAAGCGGCGCACGGCGCGCTGCGTGCCAGACCAACCGGGAACGACGCCGATCGAGGTTTCGGGAAAGCCGAGCTTCACCTGTGTCTCCGCGACGCGGAAATCGCAGGCCACCGCCAGCTCCAGCCCGCCGCCCAGCGCATGGCCGGACAGCACGGCGATGGTCGGCTGCCTGAGCCGCGCCAGCCGGTCGAAGACACGGTGGCCATAGCGGACCCATTGCACCTGGAAATCGGCGGCGCTCAATTGTGCCCAGGCCTCGACGTCGCCGCCGGCGCAAAAGCCCTTGCCTTCGCCACGGACGAGCACGACACGCACGCCCTCAGCCAGCTCCGCCTCGTCAAGCGCCGCTTCGAGCGCGCGCAGCATCGGAATGTCCAGCGCGTTGAACTTTTCCGGCCGGCGCAGCGTGACGAAGCCGATGGCGCCGTCCTGTTCGAAGCTGACGAGACGTTCAGCCATGCGCGCCTCCGAGCGAAGCGCCGCCATTCAGCGATAGGCCGATCGGCCGATCCTGGTAGAGCGACGCCGGCGTCACCTTGAGGTCATTGGCAATACCGAGCGGAATATCGGCCTGCGCCAGCACATCGCGTTCCAGATCGATGCCGGGCGCCAACTCGGTCACCTTCAACCCGTCGGGCGTCAGCTTCATCACGCAGCGCTCGGTGACATAGGTGATGTCCTGCCCTTGCGCGACCGCGCGCTTGCCGGAGAAGGAGATGTGCTCGACCTCTTCGACGACCTTCTTGACCTTGCCTTCCTGGTCGATGCGGATGCCGCCGTCAGCCAGCGACAGCCTGGCGCCGGCGTTGAAGAAGCCGGAGAAGACGATCTTCTTCGCCCGCGAGGTGATGTCGACGAAACCGCCGGCACCGGCGGTGACATGCGGCCGCGCCGAAAGCTTCGAGACATTGACCGAGCCATGGCGGTCGATCTGCAGGAAGGACAAGAGCGAGGCGTCGAAGCCGCCGGCCTGGAAGTAGATGAACTGGTGCGGCGAGGGCATGATCGCCTCGGCATTGGAGGCGCAGCCGAACTTGAAGTCGAGCAGCGGCACGCCGCCTACGGCGCCCTGCTCGATCACCCAGGTGACCTTGCCGTGCTGGCCTTCCTCCAGAAGGATGCGCGGCACGTTGGCGGAGATGCCGAAGCCGATGTTGACGGCCATGCCGTCGCGCAACTCCATGGCGACGCGGCGCGCGATCACCTTCTGGACGTTCATCTCCGCGTTGCGGAAGGTCGACAGTGGCCGGAAGATCTCGCCGGAGATCGCCGGATCGTAAGGGGTCAGCGTCGTCTGCAGCTGATCGGGCGCGACAACGATGTGGTCGACGAGCACCCCAGGCACACGAACGTCGTGCGGCTTCAGCGTGCCGTTCTCGACGACGCGCTTGACCTGCGCGACGACGACACCGCCATTGTTGCGGGCGGCGAGAGCCTGCTCCAGCCCGCCGAGATAGGCGCCTTCGTGCTCATAGGTGAGGTTGCCGCGCTCGTCGGCGGTGGTGGCGCGGATGATCGAGACGTTGGGAACGATGGCGCGGAAATAGAGCCATTCCTCGCCATCGAACTGCTGCACCGATACGATCGGCTCGCTGGCCGCCGCGTTCATGGCGCAGCCTTGGTGGCGGGGGTCGGCGAAGGTGTCGAGACCGACCTTGGTCAGCACCCCCGGCCGCTTGGCGGCGGCCTCGCGGTGCATGTCGAACAGGATGCCTGACGGCACATTGTAGGCCTCGACCGAATTGTCGCCGATCATCTTCCAGATCTGCGGCGGCTCGGCGGATGACGGGCCGGAAGGGTAGGAGCCGCAAAGCGTGCGCTTCAACAGGCCGGGTTTCGCCAGATGATCGATGCCCTTGATGCCGTACATGTCGCCGGCGGCGATGGGGTGCAACGTGGTGATGGCCTTCGGGTGGCCTTCGGCGTCGAAGCGCTCGCCGATCGCGGCAAGCACTGCGTCCGGGCAGCCGAGGCCGCTCGACGACGACACCGATACGACCATACGGTCCTTGATCAGGCTTGCAGCCTGCGCCGCGGAAATGACCTTGCTCACGCCGCGCTCCCGAGTTTCGGATCGATGGTGACGGCCTTGCCCGATTTGGCCGATTGCAGCGCGGCTTCAGCCGCGGCCAGCGACCAAACACCGTCCTCGCCGGTGGCGGAAGGCCGGCCTTCGCCGCGGATCGCGGCATGGAACTGGCGCAGCGAGCGCGTGTAGAGGTCCTCGCGGTCGAAGCTTAAATCTTCCTCGCCGCTTGCCGTGCGCAGCAGCACCGAGCCGACCGGCTTCTGCGTCATCACATTGGTGGCGAACAGCGAGCCTTCCGAGCCGTGCACCTCGAAGCCGGTGCCGGCGAATTTCGTCGTGAAGCCCTCATGCGACTGGGCAATGACACCTGATTTGAAGCGCCAGATGCACATGGCGCCGTCCTCCAGCCCGCTGCCGGCCATGCCTGCGGCTTGCGTGAAGGCGGAAATCTCGACCGGATCGTCGCCGAGCACGAAGCGCAGCGTGTCGGCATCGTGCACGGTGATGTCGAGCACCACGCCGCCGCCGGCCTCGGGCTTGCTGATGCGCCAGCCCTGCAGGTTTTCCGGCAGAAAGACGGAATGGAAGACGCGCGCGGCGATTGGCTTGCCGATCCTGCCGGCGGCGATCGCCTCGCGCATGGCGCGATGCGCGCCCGCATTGCGCAGATGATGGTTGGTGCCGAGCACGACGCCGGCAGCGTTGGCGGCCGCCACCATCTTCCTCGCATCGGAGCTGGTCAGCGCCAGCGGCTTTTCGCACAGCACATGCTTGCCCGCCTCGATCGCGGCAAGCGCTTGTTCGAGATGCAGCTCGTTGGTGGTCGAGATGTAGACGGCGTCGACGCCGGCGCTGAGCAGATCGGCGAGCGTCGAGACGGCGCGCGGAATGCCGTTCTCGCCGGCATAGGTGTTGGCGCGCTCGGGGCTGGAGCTCATCACCGCAACCACCTCGCCCTCGCGTTGCGCGCGGATGGCGTTGATCATGAACTGTTTGGCGATCGTGCTGGCGCCGATCAGTCCCCATCGGACGGTCATGCCGCGTCTCCCATTCCCGAGCGATCCGGCCCGCAGCTTTCCCTGACCACCAGGTTGACCGCGCCGATGTGGTCCTCGGCGCGGGTGGTGCGCGACTGGATCATCTTCAGCATGGCATGGGCGGCGCGCTCGCCGAGACCGGCCGCATCGACCGCGACGCTGGTCAGCGCGGGCATGTAGTGTTCGGCCTCGGTCACGTCGTCGAAGCCGACGACGGCAAAATCCGCGCCGGGCTCCAGTCCGTGCTTGCGCAGCGCCAGCATGGCGCCAAAGGCGACCGCGTCGTTGAAGCAAAGTGCGGCCGTCGGCGGCTCGGCCATGGCGATAGCGGTATCCAGGCAGGCGATGCCGCCCTTGCGGCTGGTCTCGCCTTCGAAGACCAAGATGTCGCCAGCGGCAATGCCAAGCGTCGCGCAGGCCTCGCGGAAACCGCCCAGCCGCTCGTGACAGACCACGAGGTCGGAAGAACCGCCGAAGAAGGCCAGCCGGCGATGGCCCTTGCCGATCAGATGGGCGGTGGCGAGAAAGGCGCCGCGATGATTGTCGGGCGCGATCACCGGGATGCGGCTCTCTGGCAAAC